>JAMONB010000090.1 GCA_027066745.1 Flavobacteriaceae bacterium | reverse complement strand
AAAGAAATTAGAGAATGATGGTAAAATCGAATTATCACAACGAAGAATTAAAATAAACTAACCAGTTGTGACAATCATCACTGGAAAATATTGAATTAGCTATTATATTTGTAATGTCAAACATAAAAAATAACATATTATGAAAAAAAATGTAGGAAGTATCGACAAAATTATTAGAATAATTATTGCGGTTGTTGCAGCTTATTTCGCATACAGAGGTGGTTTTGGAGCTACAATGAGCTATGTGCTTTATGCTGTTGCAGGAATTATGCTTTTAACTTCTTTAATGGGTTCATGTCCAATCTATTCAGTATTAGGTCAAAGTTCATGTAAAATAAAAGAATAACTCAACTATTTTTTTAGAACACTCTTCCTATACATTTGGAAGGGTGTTTTTTTAAATCAAATATTAATATGTAACATTTGTTACATATTAATTAAATATTTATTGTACTTTTTCAAGCTCAAATCAAACTCAAAAAATCAATTTATATGTCAAAACATCATCAAATATTAATTATTGGAGGAGGAACAGCCGGAATTATGGTTGCCGCTCAATTATTAAAAAAGAATCCAAAAGCAGATATCGGATTATTTGAACCAGCGAAAATACATTATTATCAACCTGCTTGGACCTTAGTTGGTGCTAATACTTATGATTATGAAAAAACAGGCCGAAGTATGGCTTCAGTAATGCCAAGTGGTGTAAACTGGATTAAAGAATATGTGTCTAATTTAGACCCTGATAATAATAAAGTAACCACTAATGATGGTAACGAGTTTACCTACGATTATTTAGTGGTAGCTCCAGGGCTACGTATGGCTCCTGAATTGGTAAAAGGATTACCCGAAGCGATGGATAAAGGTGTGGTGTGTAGTAACTATACAGACCCAAAACACACTTGGGAGGTACTTAAAAACTTTAAAGGGGGTACAGCTTTATTTACACAACCAACCACACCAATTAAATGTGGTGGAGCACCTCAAAAAATAATGTATTTAGCTGAAGATTATTTTAAAAAATCTGGTGTTAAAAGTAAAACAACAGTAATATTTGCCACTCCGGGTAGTGTTATTTTTGGTGTTAAACCAATTGCTAAAACCTTAATGGAGGTTATTGATAGAAAAGATATTAATATTAGATTCCACCATAAATTGGTTGAAGTAGATGGTGAAAAACAAATTGCTTGGTATGAATTAGCCAAAGATATTGAAGCTGGTGGTTGTGTAGTAATTTCAGGAGATAATGATGGTAAGACACTAGATGAATCTATTCAATACAATTATAAAAAAGTAGATACAATTAAAGAAGGTGGTCGCTTTGGAATCAAATTTGATATGATGCATCTAGCACCGCCACAAGCTGCACCTAAATTTATAGCCTCTTCACCTCTTGCAAATGAAGGTGGTTGGGTAAGTGTAAGCGATAAGACTTTACAACACACAAAATATGCAAATGTATTTGGTTTAGGTGATGCAGCACAATTACCAACAGCAAAAACAGGAGCAGCAATCAGAAAGCAAGTCCCTGTTGTAGTTGGAAACTTGTTACATTTAATCAAAAGCAATTCATTAGCCACTAAAGAATATGATGGTTATTCTTCTTGCCCACTAGTTACGGGTTATGGTAAAATGGTATTGGCAGAATTCACGTACGGTAGTGTTTTTGCTCCAGACCCTAAATTAAAACAATTTCCATTAATGATTAGTGATTCTTCCGTTGAACATTGGCGTTTATGGATCTTAAAAAAATACTTACTCCCTTACCTATATTGGAATAAGATGATGAAAGGTGTTGAAGTTTAAAAAGACACAAGATTAAAGACAAACACCAACTCAAAATGAGTTGGTGTTTTTGTTTAACTATAACATTCCTTCTTTTAAATATCCTAATTGGATTAATTCTTGTTTGTTTTTTAATTTTTTAGTAGAACAGTCTTTTATTAAATACAACTGATTGGCTACTTTTAATACATTTTTGTAATTATGATCTGTAAGGATAACTCCTTTATTTTTAGAAGATTTTAAAATCATTTCATTTATAGAATCTATCATTATTGGTGAAACACCATTATAAGGCTCATCTAAAAGGACAAATTTTGACTCACAGAATAGAATCAATTTAATTTCTAAATACCTTAACTCCCCTCCAGAAAGTTGATTGACTTTTTGCTTATAAATTTGTTGTATAAAGGAATCCTCATAAAAACCTTTAATATTCTTCTTATCTATAAATAAGCTGATGGCCTTAGAAACTTTAAAATTTCTTGGTATAAAATTATCCTGAGGCAAATAAGAAATTTCATTTTTATATTTATACGCTTTTAACCTAACTTTATTATCAATTCTTACAAATTTATGCTCAGCGGTCAAAATACCATAAATGATTTTAAGTAGCGTTGATTTTCCAGTGCCGTTTTTACCTAAAACTCCAATAATATCTCCCGTTTCACATTTCAAATAAACATTTGACAAAATGATTTTATAATCATACGATTTTTCAATACTATCTACTTCTAATAAACTTTTCATTTAAATATGAGGAGTAAAAAAAATGTAATTAACAGATTGATAATTAAACTAAAACCATATAATTGTAACTTTGATAGGTTACTATTGAAATAGAATAGGTAATCATTATTTTTATTAATTTCTTTAAGAAATAAAACAATTAAAAGCCCAAAAAAACTGCCAAATAAATAGGTAAAAGGGATTGAGTGTAAAATAGCACGACAATCTGAACCAATATTTAAAAAATATAAAAGAAGTAGAGAAAAGCCAAAATTAAAAAGTAAAGTACTTTTATAAAACTCAAATAAAATTTTTACTTTTTTCAAAATTACTCTTCCAACAAATCATTAATAGCATCTAAATTAGGAGCTAAAATAATTTCTATACGTCTGTTTTTTGCTTTTCCAGAAGATGATGCATTACTGGTTAAAGGCACATATTTACTTCTACCTGCAGCTGTAATTTGTTCTGCATTTACATTGTTACTTACTAAAATTCTTACAATAGCCGTAGCACGTTTGGTAGACAAATCCCAATTGTCTAGTAATACTCCTTTTCCGCCGTAAGGCACATTATCAGTATGCCCTTCAATCAGCACATTGATATCAGGATTGTCAGTCAATACGCTTGCTAAATTCACCACGGCTCTTTGACCTTCACTATTTACTGCCCAACTACCCGAACTAAATAACAACTTGTTTTCCATAGAAACATATACTTTACCATTTTTACGTTCTACCGTCAAACCTTTACCTTCAAAGCCTTGTAACGCAGTAGAAACAGCATCTTTTAAGCGTTGCATAGCTGCTTCTTTTGAGGCTATTAAACCTTCCAACTGATCTACACGAGCAGAACGCTCATTCAATTCATTTTGCAACTTTTCTAAACGTTCACTTTCTGATGCTAGTTGAGACTCTTTTTCTTGTAATTGTACCAATAACTTTCTGTTTTCTTCTGCTTTAGCGGATAATTGTTGTTCACTATCATTTGCAAGATTTTCATATTCAGTCTCTAATTTTCTTTTCTTATCTTCCAATTGGTTTACTGCAGTAGTAATTCTTTCTCTTTCAAAAGCTAATTTATCAACTTCTGATTGTAGTTTTAACTTACTCTCTTGCAATGCTTTTTTCTGATCAATCAAATCTTGGTTTTCAGTAAACAATACTTCATTGCTACCTCTTAAGTTATCATACTTTTCTTCAAGTTCTGTATATACTTTTTTAGAAACACAAGAACTCAACATGCTTATGCTTAGGATAAATACTGCTATTTTTTTCATTTTATTATTATTTTATTAACTAAATAAGACTATTTAAAATCTAGTCCTTTCCTTCAAAAATTAGGATGGACTTATTTCAACTCCAACTGGACAATGGTCAGAATGTTTGGCTTCAGGTAAAATATACGCTCTTTTTAAACGCTTTTTAAGCGGTTCAGCCACCATACAGTAATCTATACGCCATCCTTTATTGTTGTTTCTAGAATTAGCTCTATAACTCCACCAACTGTAATTATGTGGCTCATCATTAAGGTGTCTAAAACTATCTATGAAACCACTATCAATAAACTTGCCAATCCAATCTCTTTCTATTGGTAAAAACCCAGAAACACCTTTCATTTTCGGATTGTGGATATCAATGGCTTCATGACAAATATTATAATCACCACAAATGACTAAGTTAGGAATTTTTATTTTAAGCTGATTGATGTATTCTTGAAACTCAGCCATATAATTTAGTTTAAAATCTAACCGAAGGCTATTGGTACCCGAAGGAAGGTACAAACTCATGACCGACAACTCATCAAAATCTAAACGCAAATTTCTACCTTCAAAATCCATTGTTTCAATACCAGTACCATATTCAACATGATTTGGTTTAGTTTTAGACAATACTGCAACACTACTGTATCCTTTTTTCTGTGCTGAAAACCAATAATGGTAGGGGTAGCCTGCCTGTTCAAATACTGATAAATCTAACTGCTCTTTATGTGCTTTGGTTTCTTGAATGCAAATAACATCAGGATTAGCTGCCTGTAACCAATCTAAAAATCCTTTTTTTAATGCGGCTCTAATACCGTTTACATTGTAAGATATGATGTTCATGTTATTTGTTATTAAGTTATTTATTTCACGCAAAGACCACAAAGAGTTCTCTCGCAAAGATCGCAAAGGTTTTTATAAAATAAATATCTATTTGTTATAAATTATTTACAATTCTATGAATGCCGTATTTTAATATTTTGGTGTTAAAATTAATCAATAAGGCTAGTTTTAAATTAGATAATCTTAAATATGTTAAAGTTTGAGCAAAATGAACTGGTGCTATATTTTCAATAGATTTTACTTCAATAATAACTTTGTTATTTATCATTAAATCAATTCTGTAACCTACATCTTGACGTACTTCTTTATATATAAAAGGCATTGCTTTTTGCTGTACAACATCAAAACCCATTTCTCTTAATTCATAAGCAGATTCTAATAATCCTGGACCAATTGTTTTATGAATTTCAATAGCTGCTCCAATAATTCTATATGAAATATCATTTTCTGTCATAATTATTCTTAGCGTACTTAGTGTATTGTTTTGCGAGCTTTGCGTGAAATTTTATTAAATCTAACAACTTTCGTATTTGTTTCGCAACTTTCTTCGCATTACTTTTCCTGATGCTGTCCTAGGCAATGTTTCTATTTCTATCAATTCAGTTACTTTAAAAAGCGGATTTAATCCTGTTTTAATACTACTATTTGTAGCTTTTAATCTTTCGTTCTTTGGTGTTTTAGATACACTCTCTACATAATAAATCACTAATAAACTTGCTCCTCCTCCCACAGGAGAAACAGCAATGGCTGCTGATTCTTTTATAAAGTCTAATTGATTGATTAGTAATTCTATTTGTACAGAACTTACTTTAATTCCACCTAAATTCATAGCATCATCCACTCTGCCTTGAGCTTTATAATAGCCATTTTCTAAACGCAATAACTGATCGCCATGACGACGTAATAATTGTCCATTATAACTTGGCGTATCCTTAAAATATACGTCATGATGATTTCTATTTAACAATGATTTTGACAGACCCATAATAGGCGGAATTAAAAATAACTCTCCTTTATCAGCAGGGTTGTTTTCATCGTCTAACAAGACAAATTCGCCACCTAAAGCTTGAGTAGAAAAAGTACTAGGAACATTAGGTTGAATGAGTGTACTTGTTACATAAGCACCACCAATTTCTGTACCTCCACAATATTCAATTACAGGTTTATTATTTGCCAATTGCATTAAATATTCCATTTCTAACGGGTTTGAAACTTCGCCAGTAGAACTGAAATATTTGATGGCATTCCAATCTAAATTTTCATTACACTTTGTTTTTTTCCAGTGTTTTACAATGCTGGGTACAATGCCTAACATATTCACCTTTGCATGTTGAACAAACTCACCAAATTCTCTATTTAAAGGAGCTCCGTAATATAAAGCAATAGTTCCTTTATTGATTAAGGTTGCAAAAATAAGCCAAGGACCCATCATCCAACCTAAGTTTGTAGGCCAACAGACGACGTCATTTTTCTGAATATTATGATGATAATAGCCGTCTGAAGCACTTTTTATTGGCGTAGTGTGTGTCCAAGGAATTGCTTTAGGTTCACCAGTGGTTCCTGATGAAAATAAAATTGTAATGGTATCATCAGGATGTTGAGCTACACTTTTAAAGGATGTATTCTCTGACAAGAAATCAGTCCAATAACTATCATGATCTCTCAATTTTATATTTTTATCAGTAACATTAATAACCACTATTTTAGGAGCATTGGCTGCGATTACTTTTTCATATAATGGTAATGTTTTACCCGCTCTTAGCAATACATTTTGTGTAAAAACCAATTTAGGGTTTGTGATTTTCAGTCGAATGGCAATTTCATTTGGAGTAAAACTATCGGCTATAGTAGCAACTATAATTCCAGCTTTTATGGCTGCCAAATAGATGGCAACTGCTTCTAAAGTCATTGCCATATCAATGGCAATTTTATCGCCTTTACTCAGTCCAAAATTATGGAAACTATTAGCAATTTTATTGACTAAAGCTAGTAATTGATTTTGAGTGACTTTTTGAAGATTTCCATTTTCTTCTTGATAAACAATAGCAATAGCCTCAGCATCATTTTGAAAACAACTATCTACAATATTTAATTGGGCATCTTTAAGCCACTGTGGTTCTTCAACACCTTTAGAAAGGTCTAAAATGGTAGAAAAAGGTGTTGAAAGTTTAATCTCTAAATTGTCAATAGTTTCTGACCAAAAATCATCTTTATATTCAACCGACCATTTCCAAAAATCAGTATAACTTTTAAAGTTGTGCTTTTGCATCATTTTAAAAATGTTGCTTTGCTCAATACTATTTTTATTTGGTGTCCAAGCAGCCTTCAATGTTTTAAAATTTAATTAAAAGAAATCAGCATCATCTACAACAGTACTGTCATTTTCTACACTATTTTGTTGGTACTTTTCACAATCTAGTTCAATTTTCATATTGGCAGGTTTACTAAATGATTTTTTGCTAATTTTCAAATCTTCATTTGCATAACATTTTTTCATGTACAACGCCCACATTGGCAATGCCATTGAAGCTCCTTGCCCTCTAGCAATTCCTGGAAAATGTATTGCTCTATCCTCTCCTCCTACCCAAACACCAGTAGTCAAATTAGGTACAAAGCCCATAAACCAACCGTCTGATTGATTTTGTGTAGTACCTGTTTTTCCTCCAATAGGGTTTCTAAATTTATAAGGATAACCAGACACAATACTATCAGGATATGAACCTGCCGAACTACGTAAACGAGCCCCAGAACCATACTGAGTAACGCCTTCTAATAAATTTACAACGGTATAAGCAGCTTCTTCACTCAACACTTCTTTTGTTTTTGGTGTAAAATCTGCCAATACAGTTCCGTTTTTATCTTCAATACGCAGTACCATCATTGGTTTGATATACATCCCTTTACTCGGAAAAGTATTATAAGCACCTGCCATTTCATACAGTGTTAAATCAACTGTACCTAAAGCAATAGAAGGCACTGGTATAATATCACTTTCTATCCCTAAATTTTTTGCCAATTTCACTACATTTTCAGGGGTAGTTTTATCTATCAATTGGGCTGTAACTACGTTTGTTGAGGTTGCTAAGGCGTTTTTCAATGTTTTAAATCCGCCATATTTATGGTCAGCATTTGCTGGAGCCCAATCTTTTGTTAAGCCGTATTTTCCTTGTGGGATTGTCCAAATGGTATTTGATAATTCTTCACAAGGTGATAATTGTAGTTGATTGATAGCTGTAGCATAAACAAAAGGCTTAAAAGTTGAACCTACTTGACGTTTGCCTTGTTTTACATGGTCGTACTGAAAATGCTTGTAATTAATACCTCCAACCCAAGCTTTTACATGACCCGTTTGAGCTTCAACAGAGAGCAAACCAGCTTGTAAGAAGTGTTTATAATACCTGATAGAATCTAAAGGTGTCATTATGGTATCAATATCTCCTTTCCAAGAAAAAACACGCATTTTTGTTTTCTCTTCAAATGATTTGATGATTTTTGCTTCAGAAACACCTTGTTTTTTCATCCGTTTATAACGGTTAGAGCGTTTCATTGCAGAGGTCAAAGATCTTTTTACTTCCTTTTTTGTCAATTCATAAAACGGTGCATTTTTATTCTTTTTTTGCACTTTAAAAAATACGCGTTGTAAATTTGACATATGTTCTTCCATCGCCTCTTCAGCATATTTTTGCATACGAGAATCTAAGGTTACATAAATTTTTAATCCGTCTCTATAAATATTGTATTCAGAACCGTCTGGCTTCTTATTCTCTTTGACCCAATTCTTTAAAAAGCCTCTTAAATATTCCCTAAAATAGGTGGCCACACCATAACCAGTATCTTCAGGAGAGAAATCTAAAACCAATGGTAATTTCTGCAAAGAATCTTTTTGACTCATCGTTATTTCACCATTTCTTTCTAATTGTTTCAACACTACATTTCTACGCAATAATGATTTGGCTTTTGAAACTTCTCTATGTGGATTGTACTGTCTTGGGTTTTTAAGCATTGCTACCAACACAGCAGCTTCTTCCATTTTTAATTCTCTAGGTTCTTTACCAAAATAAATACGAGCTGCTGACCTGATACCTACTGCATTAAACAAGAATCCTTGTTTATTAAAATACATGGTAATTATTTCTTGTTTGGTGTATTGTCTTTCTAAACGGATAGCAATAATCCACTCTTTAACTTTTTGCAATAATCTACTTGGTAAATTTTTTGAGCCTTCACCATGAAATAATAGTTTTGCCAATTGTTGTGTAACAGTACTTGCACCACCGTCTCTACCTAATTTTATAACAGCTCTAGCAGTACCGTATAAATCTATACCTGAATGCTTATAAAAACGCACATCTTCGGTTGCAATCAGAGCTTTTACTAAATTCTCTGGTAAATCTTTGTATCTAATTGGTGTTCTATTCTCTTTATAATATTTACCTAAGGTTTTGCCATCTATAGAAATAACCTCTGTTGCTAAATTATTTTCAGGATTTTCTAAATCTTCAAATGTTGGTAATGTTCCAAAAACTCCTAAAGATCCTAATAGAAACATAAGAATTACAAATGCAAAACCACTAATAAAAATAATCCAAAGCCATTTTGTTATTTTTTCAAATGCTGTATTTTCAACTTTCTTCTTAGTCATTTGTGTTTATTTTTTCTATTTGCAATCCAACATCTGTAACCCCTTCTAATGCTTCAATACCATCTACATCTCCACCTTTTCGCATAGCCTGCTGTATTGACACTTTATAAGTACCTGTACTTGGAAAATTGACATTTGTTTTAAATTCTAATTTATTTTCTTTCAAATCAGTAAACCCTTCACCTAAAAATTTACCATTTACATCAGCCATTTCATATTCTAACGTATCTACAACTTTATAATTGTTTGGAAAATCTATCGCTACAATTAAAAACAGATTACTATAAGCATAATCATTATTATTTCTAAGGTTAATATAAATGTTATTCTTAGAAACGGTATCTATAGGATTGAATTCAAAACTAACAATAGAATCTTTATGCCACTCAGAATTAGGCATAGATCTATAAGTATTTAAAACAAAGTCATCACTACAAGAGGTAATGATCAACAAAATTATAATGATGGATATATTACGCATTTTTGCGGGGTGTATTTTTTTTATTATTACTGTTTCTATTTTTATTGTTTCTATTTTTGTTTCTATTATTATTTTTATTACTCCTTTTTCCTTTCCCTTTGTTTTTCCTTTTGTTTTTATCAAAACGTGTCAAGCTATCTTGTCCCACAACATTTGTAAAAGTAGTGTCTTCAATAGCAATTACATCAAACTTAGAGGCATACATTTCTAAACTATCTACTTTTTTACCTTCTTTATTTAGAGCTATAATTTTACTTGCCTGCTCAGCATCTAAAGTTACCCATTGCATTGGGTTGTCTTTATAGGCATACCAAAGTAATCCTTTAAAAATATCCATTTTTTGAAAAACAGCGGTACCTTTTTTGGTTTGTAACCATGTATCCGTTTTTGGAATCTTTTTTAAGGCATCTAAATACGAATCTAATTCATAATTTAAACAACATTTTAATTTACCACATTGACCTGCTAATTTTTGCGGATTTAACGACAATTGTTGATATCTAGCAGAAGCTGTACTTACCGATCTGAAATCAGTAAGCCAAGTAGAACAGCATAATTCTCTTCCACAAGAACCAATACCTCCCAAACGAGCAGCTTCTTGACGTAAACCTACTTGTTTCATCTCAATTCTGATTTTAAAAGTAGATGCTAATTCTTTAATCAACAATCTAAAATCTACCCTATCATCTGCCGTATAATAAAATGTAGCTTTATTACCATCTCCTTGAAATTCAACATCAGATAATTTCATTTTCAGGCCTAGTCTAGTAATGATTAATCTAGATTGTCGCTGAACTTCTTGCTCTTTTTCTCGTGAAGTTTGCCAAATATCAATATCTCGTTGTGAGGCTTTTCTATACAACTGCTTAACTTCCTCACTATCAAAACCAATTGATTTTTTACGCATTTGTATTTTAACCAATTCTCCAGTTAAAGAAACACTACCAATATCATGACCAGGTGAAGATTCTACCGCCACGGTATCACCAATAGCAACAGGTAAGTTTTTTGTGTTTTTATAAAAATGTTTTCTTCCGTTTTTAAAACGAACTTCTACAATATCAAAAAATGCCTGTCCATTAGGCAATGTCATATTAGAAAGCCAATCGAAAACGGTTAATTTATCGCAGCTTCCCGTACCACAGCTCCCATTACTTTTACATCCTTTCGGGACAGTGTTTGTATCTGTAGAGCAATTATTACAGCTCATATTTGTATCTTAATTATTTAGAATTGAACGCTATTCTGTTCAATGTAAAATTCATATTTAATCTGTAAATATAATTATTATTCATAACATTGAATTTATTATTTGATTAAAATGCCAAACACATAAAAAAATGTCATTTTGAAATAAAGCTTTTACCCAAAAATTAATTGACTATCAAAAAATAAAATAGCTATTGTTTTTTGCAAGATTGAGACAAAATGTTTTAGCATAGCCATAGTTACGACACACTATTTTAACGATAATATTGTGAAAAAGAAACTGTTTTATACGGCGTTATATGTTTAAATTGGTATAACTCTTTTACTTCTTTTCACAAATCAGAAATCACTTTATTGGTTTCCTTTTTGAAAACTCTAAATTCTTCTACTAAATTTGATGTGATTTCTTTATCTGTCAAAATACGCTTATTGCTTTGACATCAAAACGCATTGTTTTATTGAATAAACAAAATTTAACGCTTTGTTACCAACCATTGTTAATAAGTACTGTAGTTTTTTGGTTTTAGGGAAATAGTTACAAAGTATTTCAAAAAAACTTGCTACCTCATTTTTTTTTGTATATTAGCTGTGGTAATAAGAGATATATAGTTTGCACACATTGTGTAATGCTGTACATCTCTTTTTTGCTATAGTAGAAGTTCAACAAAAAAATCAACCTTATGATAAAAAAACATTTTCTCCTCATTTTGTTAGTGCCTGTTCTATGTTTTTCACAAGCTGGAGGTGGAGCATATACATTCAATCCAGATAATATACCATGTATATCAAAAGAAGCAAAAGCACAAATTAAAATTGAGCTTCAAAAAAGTATAAATGACCTTATTCAAAAAGGTAAGCTATCACAAAAAAAATCAGCTGCAGCTGCACAAAAATTTAGTTGGCCAGTAAAAACTAAAGACAATGCTGATTTTACTGATGTTTGGGCCATTTCTAATTATGTAGATCATAATAAAAATTTTCCGGATAAGGTAGAAGATTATAATTGTGGCTCTAGAACATATGACACTAATTCTGGTTACAACCATCAGGGGACAGACATGTATACTTGGCCATTTACTTGGTATCAATTTGAAAATAATATTGCTGAAGTTATTGCAGCTGCACCAGGAACAATAATCCATAAACACGATGGTGAGTTTGACATGAGTTGTGATTTTAACAACAATCAATGGAATGCTATTTACATCAAACATAGTGATGGGAGTATTGCTTGGTATGGTCATTTAAAAAAAGGAAGTTTAACTTCAAAAAACAAAGGAGATGTTGTGACTGAAGGAGAATTTTTAGGTGTTGTTGGTAGCTCAGGTAATTCAACTGGACCTCATTTACATTTTGAAGTTTATGACAAAAATAATAATTTAATAGACCCTTTCAAAGGTGAATGCTCTAGTAATATTTCTTTATGGAAAGAGCAGCCTAATTATTATGAACCTCATATCAATGCTATTTTCACACACAATGTTGCACCTAGTTTTAATCAAAGTTGTCCTGAAATAGAAGTAACTAACATCACAGATCAATTTTTACCAAACTCCAAAATTTTTACGGCTTCCTATTACAAAGATCAGTTAAGCGGAACAACGGCTAATTATAAGTTAATAAGACCCAATGGCTCAGTGTTTTCTCGTTGGAATTTTGATTTTTCTGACACTTATACTTCCTCTTATTGGTATTGGGAGTGGAATAATTTAGCTAATTTAGGTATCTGGACATTTGAGTCTTCTTATCAAGGACAAACCGTTAGGAAAAAATTTAAAATTGTTTCTGTTTTAGGCATTGAAAATCATGAGTTAAATAAAATAACCATTGCTCCAAACCCTTTTGAAAGTTCTTTAAAATTAATTGGTTTCGATTTGAATAAAGATAATTACAAAATGTCAATTTTCAATAATTTAGGTCAAGAAGTCTTTTCTGCAACTACTTTTTCTGATGAGTTAGACTTGCAATTTTTATCTAAAGGAATGTATATTTTAAAAATAACCGATAAAAAAAATAATCGCTATAAATCATTTACTCTTTTAAAAAGATAACTAAATTTTTAGGTGTTAGAATGAAATTTAGAAGGTTATTTTCTCAAAAAAATCATCATCATTTATTCTCGTTTGGTTAATGATTTTGTTTTAACTATTTTTGAAATCTAAATATAAAATTTATTGAAACCATCTATCCCTGTAACAAGCCACAGATATATTTTATACGTTTCATTTTGACTTAAAGAATCAAAAATTTATGCTTTTTACAGATATTATAGATCAAGAAATTGTAAAAAAACAACTTATTTATTCTGTTGAAAGTGATAGAATACCTCATGCTCAATTATTTGTTGCTCCTAAAGGCACAGGTGCTCTACCTTTAGCTATAGCTTATGCTCAATATGTTTTATGTCAAAATACTGATGGAGAAAATACTACTGGTGATGCTACTTGCAACTTAAAATTGAATAAATTAATGCATCCTGATTTGCATTTTGCTTTTCCTGTGGCAACTACAGACAAAATAAAAAGGCATCCAGTAAGTGATTTATTTTTAGAAGACTGGAGAAGTTTTATTCAAAACAACCCTTATGGGGATTTATCAGATTGGTACAGCCAGTTAGGTATTGAAAACAAACAAGGTCAAATTGGTGTTGATGAAGCAGAAAATATTGTAAAAAAACTAGCCTTAAAACCTTATGAAGGAGGACATAAAGTAATCATTATTTGGATGGCAGAGAAATTAAATATAGCTGCAGCCAATAAATTATTAAAACTGATTGAAGAACCACCAAACAAAACAATTTTACTTTTAATTACTGAAAATAAAGAGCAAATTATTGATACCATTTTGTCACGTTGCCAAGAAGTAAAATTAAATCCGTTGAGTGAAAATCATATCACCAACGCCTTGATAGAAAGAGAACAAATTTCAGAAGCTGAAGCAAGAAAAATTGCTCATCAATCTGATGGTGATTGGAACAAAGCAGTGCATATTTTACACAACAGTACCAATGACCAACAATTTGAACAATGGTTTATTACTTGGGTAAGAACGGCCTTTAAAGCCAAAGGAAATGCTGCTGTTATTCAAGATTTAATTTCTTGGAGCGAAACTATTGCTAAAACAGGTAGAGAAACTCAAAAGAGCTTTTTAAATTACTGTTTACAGTTTTTTAGACAAGCCTTGTTGAAGAATTATGCCGCAAATTCTTTAGTTTTTTTAGAGCCTTCTACAGCAAATTTCGACTTAGATAAATTTGCTCCATTTATACATAGCGGAAATATTTTAGACATTTCAAACGAATTGAATGATGCCATGTATCATATAGAAAGAAACGGAAATGCAAAAATAATTTTATTGGATTTATCCATCAAATTGACAAGATTATTACATCAAAAAGAAACGGATTAAAGCACATAAAAATATATTGCCATAAAGTGCGAAAAACTCCCCAATAGTACAAACACATGAAAAATTACATGATTGTATTTTAGTTTAGGGATACTATATAAAATTGCTCCAACAGTATAAAAAACACCCCCTACAACCAACCAATACAATCCGTTTAAAGGCAAACTTGCAATGAGTGGTTTTATTGCAAAAATGATAATCCATCCCATAGCTACATACGCAATGGTAGAAATTTTATCAAACCTCCCTGTATAAAATAATTTCAACACAATTCCGATTATCGCAATACCCCAAGTAACTCCAAAAATTGTCCAACCTAACCAACCTGTTAAGGTTACCAAAGTAAATGGTGTATAAGTACCTGCAATCAGCACATAAATTGAAGCATGATCTAAAATATTTAATTTTTTACGAAGTTCAGGATTTTGAGTATAATGATAAAAAGTGGAAGCCGAATACAATAGGATTAAACTTGCTCCGAATATAATAAAACTTACAATATGCTTGGCTGTACCATGAGTACTCGCATGAATAATTAACAGCACCAGTGCAACGATACTCAACACCAATCCGATAGCATGCGTAATCACATTCCACTTTTCTTCGTTTGAATTGTAATATGTCAAGTGTTTGTTTTTCACAACTTTATTTTTATTTAAACATAATTGTCATTCCTAGATAGGCAGGAACCTATTCAAAGTTAATTTTATCCCGAATTCTTGGGATAGTTGCTGCAAGAGTTACAAAATAAAATAAATTTAAGAAT
>JAMONB010000089.1 GCA_027066745.1 Flavobacteriaceae bacterium | reverse complement strand
TGTTAAAAAAAATACTAGAATCATAAAAATCAGCGTCATCAGCGTTCCAATAAATGAAAGAAAAACTAAACATCATCAAAATAGGAGGAAACGTAATAAACGATAGTACTCAACTAACATCCTTTTTAAGGAATTTTGCTACAATTAAAGGATTAAAAATCTTAGTACATGGTGGAGGGAGAAAAGCGACAGAATTGGCTGCTAAACTACAGTTAGAACCAAAAATGATTGAGGGGAGACGTGTAACTGATGAAGCAAATCTAGATGTTGTTACGATGGTGTATGCAGGTTTACTCAATAAAAATATTGTAGCACAATTGCAGCAAAATAACTGTAATGCACTCGGACTTTCTGGTGCTGATGGAAATGTAATTAAAGCACATAAACGCATTGTTGCAGCCATTGATTATGGTTTTGCAGGAGATATTGATGCTGTAGATAGCTCTGTAATTCAAACCTTTTTAGAATCAAAATTAACACCTGTTTTTTGTGCGATTACACATGATAAGAACGGACAGCTACTCAATACCAATGCTGATACTATTGCGGCAGAAGTAGCAGCGGCTTTAACAGCGGATTATGAGGTGATTCTAAGCTATTGTTTTGAAAAAAATGGAGTATTGAAAGATGTAAATGATGATAATTCTGTTATAGAAAATATGAATGCAGATAGCTATCAGATACTAAAAAATACTGGAATTATAGTAGAAGGAATGCTTCCTAAATTGGAGAATTGTTTTTACGCATTAAACAACGGAGTTGCAAAAATTAAAATAGGAAACCCAGAAATGATACTAGAAAATGGCACTAACTATACAACAATAACATTATGATAGCACAACTAACCAAAGAAGCAATCGACCTTCTACAGCAATTAATTGCAAAGCAATCATTCTCTTCTGAAGAAGATGAAACAGCCTTGCTAATTATGCAATGGTTTTCTACCCATGATATAAAATTTGAAAGTAAAAATCATAATGTTTGGGCAAAAAACAAACATTTTGATGCTTTAAAACCAACCATATTACTCAATTCACATCACGATACCGTAAAACCAAATAAAGCGTATACTAGAGACCCTTATAAACCAGAAATAATAGATGGTAAATTGTATGGCTTAGGCAGCAATGATGCTGGCGGATGTTTGGTGTCTTTAATGGCGTTGTTTACCTATTTCTATCAGGAAGAAAATTTGAAATATAATTTGGTAATTGTGGCTTCTGCTGAAGAAGAGAATTCTGGAGCAAACGGACTCAATTCTATGCTTTCTGTAATTCCACCCATTGATGTTGCTATAGTAGGCGAGCCGACTTTAATGCAATTGGCTGTGGCCGAAAAAGGCTTATTGGTACTAGATTGTGTTGCACATGGTAAGGCAGGTCATGCAGCTCACGGTTTAGGCGATAATTCTATTTATAAGGCGATGGAAGCTATCGATTGGTTTCGGACTTTTGAATTCCCAAAAGTGTCTGAAGCATTAGGGAAAATGAAAATGACAGTTACCCAAGTGAATGCTGGTACACAACATAATGTGATTCCTGCTGAATGTAGCTTTGTAGTAGATGTGCGTGTTACAGATGCTTATACAAATCAAGAAGTGTTAGAGATTGTCAAAAAAAATGTGTATGTTAAGGTCAAAGAACGTTCTTTACGCTTAAATTCATCAGCAATACCTTTGGAGCACCCATTAGTAAAATCAGGAATTTCTTTAGGAAGAGCAACTTATGGGTCACCAACATTATCAGACCAATCGGTTTTGAGTTGCCCCTCATTAAAATTAGGGCCAGGAGATTCCTTACGGTCACATACCGCAGATGAATTTATTTATGTAAATGAAATTGAAGAAGGGGTCGAATTATATATAGAGGTATTAAAGAATGTATTATAAAATAAGAAAATAGAAATAAGAAATAAGAAAATAGAAAAAAGAATAGAGATGGATGTTAGACTTAGAGTCTTTGTTCTAAAAGCGAAGCGGTCTTTTTTCTCTATTCTAATTTTTTTAGAATTAAAAAATTATTAATATGAAACTCTGGGACAAAGGCTTTAGTACTGATAAAAAAATAGATATTTTCACTGTGGGTAACGACAGAGAATTAGATTTAATACTTGCAAAATATGATGTGTTAGGTTCTATTGCACATGCAAAAATGTTGCATAAAATGGAAATTTTATCCGATAAAGAGATTAATATTGTTGTTGCAAAACTCAATCAGATACTACAAGATATCGCAAATGGAAATTTTACCATTGAAGATGCTTTTGAAGATGTACATTCAAAAGTTGAATTTTTACTCACCGAAGCTTTGGGTGATACGGGTAAAAAAATTCATACCGCTCGTTCTAGAAACGATCAGGTGTTAGTAGATGTACATTTGTATTTAAAAGATGAAATTGCAGATATCAAAAAACAAATCAAGAGCTTATTTGATGTGTTAATCGCTAAAGCGGATGAGCATAAAGAAGTGTTGTTGCCTGGTTATACCCATTTACAAGTCGCCATGCCATCATCCTTTGGCTTGTGGTTTTCTAGTTATGCTGAAAGCCTGATAGATGATGTGTATATGTTAAATGCAGCGTATAAAATTGCAGATCAAAATCCGCTAGGCTCAGCAGCAGGTTATGGTAGTTCTTTTCCTATTGATAGAGCAATGACAACTAAATTATTAGGTTTTGAAACCTTAAAATACAATGTAGTTGCTGCACAGATGAGTAGAGGTAAAACCGAAAAAGCATTGGCTTTTGGGATGAGTGCTGTGGCAGGAACTTTATCAAAATTTGCAATGGATATCTGCCTGTATATGAGTCAGAATTTTAATTTTGTTTCCTTTCCAGATGAACTCACTACAGGTTCGAGTATTATGCCACATAAAAAGAATCCTGATGTTTTTGAACTGATTCGTGGTAAATGTAATTCCATTCAAGCATTACCCTATGAACTGACATTGATTACTAACAACCTGCCAAGTGGTTATCAACGAGACTTGCAATTGTTAAAAGCAAGTATTCTTCCTGCGATTCAAACACTAAAATCTTGTTTAGAATTGTTGTTGTTTTCTATTCAAAATGTGCAAGTAAATACCAAAATTTTAGAAGATTCTAAATACGATTATCTCTTTACCGTAGAAGAAGTGAATAAACTAGTACAAGATGGCGTAGCTTTTAGAGATGCCTATAAAATGGTAGGAGCACGTGTAGAAAAAGGTGAGTTTAAACCTAACAAAGAAGTGAATCATACCCATATAGGGAGTATTGGTAATTTGTGTTTGGAAGAGATTCAAGAAAAGATGGAAAAGGCGTTGTAGTCTGTCATTCAGAGGAAGGGACTTCCGAGGCTTCGGGAGAAG
>JAMONB010000088.1 GCA_027066745.1 Flavobacteriaceae bacterium | reverse complement strand
TCCTGATCTTTGTACAAAAACAGAATCTTTTGCTTCACAAATTTCTGAAGCTCTATATCCACTTTTTCTACATACTGGTATCTTAGTTAATTCATCAAAAGGCTTGACAAACCATTTGCTTTTAGGCAATACATTAAAAACATCAAATAAAATAGGTGCTGCTGTAGATAAGCCTACCAAACCTGGTCTGCCCTCACCATCAGCATTACCAACCCAAACACCCACAACATAATCTTTGGTTGAACCAATTGCCCAAGCATCTCTAAAACCAAAACTGGTACCCGTTTTCCATGCTATTTCTTTTGAAGAATCAAAAAATTGCCAATTTTCTTCTCCTTCTGGTCTATTTACTTCTTTCAATGATTGATATGTTAAATAAACCGAACCTGCATCAAATATGGTTTTTTCAGTTGATACTTTTCCAAAATCAACTGTGGTATTTGCTAAAAAAGTTGGTGATACAAACTCTTTCTGGTAATATTTACCTTGTGTTTCATCATAATGATTGATGGTTGAAGACATCGCTGCATAACTTTTACACAAATCCCATAAATTACTCTCTGCACCTCCTAAAATTAAGGACAAACCGTAATGATTTGCACCATATTTAATATCCGTCAAGCCAATTTTTTTTACATAATGATGGAACCTATCCAAACCAAATTGTTGTAACATTCTAACCGCCGGTACGTTTAAAGACCTTGATAAAGCTCTACTTGCAGGTACTGCACCATCATATTCTAAATTGAAATTTTTTGGACTGTAATTCGCAATCTGTGTAGGCACATCTGCCACCAAGGTTTGAGGTAGAATTTCACCAGCATCTAACATAGCTGCATATAAAAATGGCTTTAAAATACTACCTGTACTTCTTGGTTTGTCAACAACATCAACATCTTTTTGATGGGCATTATCCGTAGGAGAGTTTCCAACATAAGCGAGTACTTTTCTAGTTTTCACATCTAAAATTAACACTCCAATATTGTATATCTGATTTTGTTTTAAATGATTGTAATGGGTTTTTACAATAGTATTTACACGTTCTTGTATCGCCTTATTAACTGATGTCTTTATTCTTTTTCCTTTATAAAGTTTGTTGGTCTTCTGCAATAAATGAGGAGCAATTTGAGGTAGCGGGTAAGGCTTTTGAGGTAACTCTTCTTGAATTGCCAGTTCATAGGTCAATTGATCAATTGTTTTTTCTTTAAATAACTTTTGCAAGAGTCTATTTCGTTTTTTTAATAAACGTTGTTGATTTTTACCAGGATATATCAAACTAGGAGCATTGGGCAAAACTGCCAAAGTCGCACTTTCTGCCCAAGATAAGTTATGTGGATTCCTACCAAAATAACGCCAAGAAGCCATGTCTAAACCAACCACATTACCACCAAAAGGAGCATTAGATACATATAATGCCAAAATAGCTTTTTTACGATGTCTTAACTCTAAACGTGTGGCTAATATAATCTCTATTCCTTTTTCAAAATATGTTCTCTTGTTTCCTTTACGGGATAAGCGAATAACCTGTTGTGTTAAGGTACTTCCGCCTCGTTTTACACTCCCTGATTGCAAATTCTGCCAAAAAGCCTTCACAATTGAAATTGGATTAAAACCAGGATGCCTATAAAAATAGGCGTCTTCAAAAGTGACAATACATTCGCTAAACTTTTTAGGAATACTATCATTGTACGGAAAACGCCACTGATGATCTGTTGCTATTTGTGCTCCTAATAATTCTCCTGATTCGCTTTCAATTACTGTTGATGTTGGTTCGTTAAAAAGTTGTTTAGGTAGGCTGAAGTAATACCAAATTAAAAGAATAACAAGAATTATTGACTTGGTTTTATGGTTTTTGATATAGGTTATTATTTTCATTTTTATTCTACCCAAGTTTTTACCCTTCCGCCTTTAATCCTAAAAAAAGGATTAAAGTCACCTTCCCTAAATTAGGGAAGGAGTTTAAATTCTGACGCTAATTTTAAAATTTTTGCATTTAAACCCCCTCTCCCTTGAAGAGGGCTGGGGAGAAGATTACTTCACCACTTCAACCCATTTTCCTTTAGTTCTTACAAAATAATCATTATCATACATCGCTTCTGCTTGTATTCCTGGTAAATAATATTTTCCTAAATAAGAAGCATTTAATTGTACACTAAACGTTTTTGATTTTTGTCTTCCTAAATCAAAGTAGAAATTAACTCTATCATCTCTAATATCAGTAAAATTAGCTTGACTTGTAGTAGCATCTCCATAATCTGTAAAACGTGTGTTCAAAATCTCCCACCCAGATGGAAAAATTTCTGTCAAAGCAATATTTCTAACCCTTTCATACTTTAAATTACTGACTGTAACTGTGGCCTTGAAATCTGTCCCTTGAGCCAATTGATTCACATCTATCTGGTTTCCGTTGGTATCTGTATACCGCACTTGAATGCTCAAATTTCGTTTTTCAGCCAATTCATCTCCTAAAGGAAGCACTCCTGAGTTTAATAAACTTACATAAACCGTATTTGCTTTATTGTTGACAATTTTCAAACTATTTTCACCTTGAACTATCGTTAATTTCCGTTGTGCTATTGATTTTGGAGTCTTAATTGTTACTGCTTTCCCTTTATTATTACTGAATTGTACACTCAACTCTTTACCACCACCTATTTCAACCATTTTTGCCATGGCTAATAAGCTATACGCTGTAGTTTGTGTACTCATCCAACGGTCAGATGATAATTGTTTTGCTATATATTCTGACATTTCCCTAGCTTTAGAACTGCCTGTTAATAACATTGTTTCTAGTGCCATTGCTCTATTTCTATTGGTAGAACCATAGGTGTAATAATCATAACTTCTAGATATAAAATTGATATTCGCAGTATTGGCTACCTTTTTGGCAACTTCTTTTTGACCAGCTAAAGCATATGCTGCAGCCAATCTCCATTTTCCATCATTAGACAATTCATTAAATTCACGCAACCTATTCATAGAAGCTAAATCGGCATGACCAGCCAAAGCCAACGTATATAGACGATAAGCTTGAGCTAAGTCTGTATTATACCTTCTGTAACTAGCTCTCCAAGTTCTGGCAGCTTCTTGTTGGTATTTTAACCAATTGTTCATAAAAGTTAATGGCATTACATAGCCTTTTTTCTGTGCTTCTAGCATAAAATGCCCAGCATAACTCGTTCCCCAATCATCTGCAGTTTTATTTCCTATCCAATAACCTAAGCCTCCACTTGGAGTTTGAAATTTACCCAAACGTGTAACTGTTTTCTTTATATTATTCGTGATATCCTGTTTTTTATCATACGTTAAATCTAAGATATCTGTCAAATATAATTGTGGAAAACCACTTGAGGTGGTTTGTTCAATACAACCATGTGGATAGCGGATTAAATATTTCAACCTGCCTGTAAAATCCATTGGAGGTAAGGTAGAAAATTCTACTGATGCTTTGCTAGTTCCTGTAACTCCAAATGTAGAAAAATCAAGAGTTTTAGTCGCATTTGGTTCTAAAATAATGACTTTAGAAGTGGAGCTTATCGGATTGGGATTTACAATATCAATTTCAACTTTGTACGATGATTTTTCACCGTTACCAGATGCCAATACTTCAATGGTACCAATGCCTTGTGCTTTACTAACATCCAATTCAAAGTATACCATTTTTTCATCTGGTTTTGCAAAGGATACTATTTGTGTTTTTTGTCCGACAACAGTAATTCCTTTGCTCAGTTTTAAACTGATGTTTGCTTTTTTAATTTTTTTCTCCATAGCAAACACGGTAACAGGTAAGATTACCTTTTCGCCTGGACTTAGCTTTCTAGGCAATGAAGACAATACCATTAAGGGTTTACGTACAGGTGTCGTTTCTTGTGCATTACCATAAGCTGCTTGAGAATTGTCACCAGCAATGACCATAGTTCGCACTGAACCAATATACTTAGGCATTAAAATCTCATGAGTTTGACTTTTCCCTTTTTTAAGGGTAAATGGCCCTAAATAAGTAACTACAGGTTTAAATCTATTTGCTTTTTTAGGCTGTTTAGCTTCAGCATCTTCATCTCCACCAATTGCAAAAATTTGTTCAATGCTACCACCATAGGCTCCAATTACATCATCAAAAATATCCCAAGTCTTTACACCTAAGGCTTCTTTACTATAGAATTCATCCCAAGCATTTGGGGTTTTAAATCGTGTTAAATCTAATAGACCGTCATCAACTACAGCTAAAGTATAAGTCATTGCTTTGCCATTTTTCTCACTTACTTTTACTTTAAATTTTTCTTCAGGACGCAATACTTTCGGCATGGTAATTTGAGGGTCTAAGATTGTTTTAGGGTCTTTAACCATCAGTGGAATTACTCCATAAAGTCGTATTGGTAAGTCATTTTCTGTAGATGCATGTGGTTGTAATAATGAAATATTTACAAACACATTTGGTGCCATTTCTTTGGTAATAGGAATGTCAATAGTTGTTTCTCCTTTTTGAGTTTTCACCCAGCGTTGGTCTAATACCTGTGTACCATTTTCTATGCTAATCAACGCTCTACCAACGGTACCAGAAGGAAATGTAATCTTCGCTTTTTCACCTACTTTATAATCATCTTTATCAGATGAGAATACTAACATAGTTGCTGCCTGAGCATCACTACCCGCAGGTCTTTTCCACCAATCTTTATAAAAATATGCTGTTCTACCTGTGGCATGACCACTTTTAGGATCTAAAACTCGAATTAAGTATCGACCTCCATCATCATCAGCAACATTGATTTTAAACGTTCCTTTACCAGAAGCATTCGTATTGATTGTCATTGATTTTACTGGTTTATGGTATTCACTACCTACATAAGAGGCGAGGTCATCATAAGAAGAATTCCACCACCAACGCCATTCAATTTTATAAACTTTTACTTCAACTCCTGTTCTAGCAATAGGATTGCCTTTGTCATTTACAGTAACAATATCAAAATGAACATCTTCATCTGTAAAATACGATCCATAAGCTCTAGGTTTAGGTGATTGTAAGCCTACAAAAGCATCATAGGGAGCAAAGTTCTTGGTAATCACATCCATAGAAAAATCTCCTCCATTTTCAAATGCTCTAGTTAAAAACGAAGCTTTTAGCATCCCTGGAGCCTCATTATTAAAACTTAATCTTTTGCTTAAGGTTGCGTTTCCTTCACCATCTAACCGTCCATCAAAAATGGTTATTTCTTCAGGCGTAAAAGATCTTGTTGGATCAGAAAACACATATTTAGGGTATTTTTTAAAAGCTGTTGAAGTACTTGTAAACTTAGCTTTTACCTCTGTTTTTAAGTTTTTACCATCAGCACCATGCAGCCACTTTACATTAAGTTTACCGTTAATTGGTGTGTTAGCTTTTAGAATTTCATCATCAAAATCAATGGCAATTTTTAGGCGATTTGGTTTCACCGTTTCTACCTTTATCCGTTTGTGAAAAGTAGCTCCACCCACGCTTATTTTTGCATTCCAGTTTCCTGTAGCTGAAGTTTCATCCGTGACAACAGTAAATTTATAGAATCCTTTTGTGCCTTCAGTAGCAACTAATTTATGAGTTAATTTACCATGTGGATCAGTAATTTCTAAGCGTACTGGATGGTTTTTGGGTAATTTATTAGCATTGTCATTCAAAACAAAGGTCAAGTGAATACTATCGCCAGGCCTCCAAACACCACGTTCTCCATAAATATAACCTTTCAGCCCTTTTTGCAACTGTTTACCAGAAACATCAAACTTACTTAAAGATAAAGAATAGCCATCATTTAATTTTAGATAGGTTTTGTTATTTGCATTTGAAACTACTGCAAAATGAGCGTTTTTATCAGCTTTATAGACGGCAAAACCTTGTCCGTCAGTTTTTACAGTACCTATTTCTTGCTGTTGAAAATTATAAAGTTTTACCTGTGCTCCTGCAATTGGGTTTGTAGTTAAGATATCTGTAACTGCAAAATGATATGATTTATTTTCTCCTTTTTTTGCTATAACTCCAATGTTGGTCGCTAATATATTGGTGGAAATGATGTGATCTTCATTGTGATAATAGGCTTCTTTACAAGGGTTTTGTCTGTCATCCCAATCATAATATCTATTGTTGGCATAACTATACACAAGGTTATCCCAATATTGTTCTTCTCGTTCTTCTTCATCATCAGACAAAGCTATATTACTATCATTTTCATAATAATCATCTTCGTAATATTCTTCTTCCTCATAATAATCGTCATTGTCTTCACTATTCGTAATTACCTGGCTACCATCACAAGTATATAATGAATAGCTCTTTTGGTAACTCAATTCTATTCTATAAATAGCACCTGGGTCTGCTTTTATCATTTTTGACAAATCAATAGCATAGGTTTTCCATTTGCCATCGTTTTCAATACTTGTATTCATCAAAGTCATTGTTTTTTTAGCAACACGACGACCGACTCTTCTAATACTGTATCTATCAACTCCGCTAAGGTTTTCTTCTTGTAAGAACTGTAAAATATTATTCTCAAAAATTTTAATAACTCTAATATTAACTGCTTTTAAATTTACCGCTTCAAAATTGAAGTTTAAGTTGTTAGAATTTGGTAAAATAACACCGTTACTTATCAATCTAACCGCAGGTTTTAACTCTTCAAAAGCAATTTGTTCAGAAAATGTTTTTTTAAATTTATACCCATAAACATTTTTTATACCTTGGAAAACATCAACTTTTACATCGCCTCTAATTCGACCTTCTGGATATACTTTCAGTACATTACCATCGACTACATATTTTAAATTTCTAGAACCATCAATAGCTACCAACCCTTTAAAGTTTTGTTGCTTTTTAATTGGATCTGAAAAATTTATAGATAAATGTTGTTCGGGTGATTGGATGACATCAATATTTACGATGGTAAAATTACTGATCCCTGGTATCTTTCTTTTTGCAGCACCTTCATTTTTTATTCCAAATTTTTTACCAGACCACTTGATTTCAATCTCAGAATCGTCTTTTAAACGATGAATACTGTCTATCTTAAATTGATATACAGATGAGGATTGAGCTAATGGCAACCATTTCACCGTAACAGGTTTGTTGTTTTGAGTAACATTAAGGAGCTTTTTAATCGTTTCCAGTGGTAATATGTCGGCAGATCTTAAAACACCGTCTATATATTGCCATTCTTTGCTGTACGATTGTAAATTCTTAGTGTTAATAGCAAAATTTGGTTGTATGGTTTTAAATTTAAAGGTGTAAGTTTTATATGCTGAAGGAATATTTGAATATATTTTTGATAAATTAACTGTAACTGTATATTCTGTATCTGGTTTTAAATTTTCATCAGGGTTAAAAACTAAGGTCCTAGAATTTAATGCTGTTATTTTCCCTTTTATAGATGGAGATATAGAAATACTATTCTCAGGTATTTTTGTTGATGGCTGCCAGCCCTCTACTTCTTTTGCTAAACCTACTTGAATTGATTCTGCAACAGAAACTACACCTGAGGTTGTATAATAAATATATTCTTTAAACTTAAACAGGTTGTCTGTTTCTTCTTGTGGGTGCTGCTTTTTACAAGAAAAAAGAACTAAAAATAACATTCCTATTGAAAAAAAACGAGTAAAAAATTTCATTGAAGATAGTTTAAGTTAATTTATTTAAATATAACATACAAATATGCGTGTTTATTGTTCAAAATGAAACACTTATATCCATTAAATCTAGAACCCTGAATACAGGGTTAAAAAGTGTCTTTTTTTTGTGTAAGGGTTTATTGTTAAATTACAACTAGATTTTAAATATGTGCCTTTTTATATATTGCAATTTAGAAAATCTATAGAAAATATTTTAATTCTTTTCAATAAGTGCACTAACTTAATCTATATTTACTGTCTTTAAATCAATATTCGATGAAAAACATTATTTTAAGAAAAACCAATACTCTGGCTTTAGCAACTCTATTATTTATCTCTTGTAGTTCTAATAGTGAAACTACCAGTACTGAACCGCCTTTAGTTAGTGGTGAGTTTGCAAATATCGTTTCTGTTACCACTTCTGGAGGAGAAAATAACTATACTTTTAGTGTTGGCATCAAGAGTCCTGACAAGGGTTGCTCTCAATATGCAAATTGGTGGGAAGTGCTTTCTGAAGATGGTACTTTAATTTATAGAAGAATTTTAGGACATAGTCATGTTAATGAACAGCCTTTTGTTCGTACTGGAGGAGCTGTTGATATTGCTAAAAATCAAATCGTGATTGTTCGTGCACATATGAATACTTCTGGTTATGGTATGCAAACCTTTAAAGGTTCAATAGATAACGGATTTATATCTTTTACTACAGAAAAAGGTTTTGCCACAGCAATTGAAAATCAAGAACCTTTACCTTCGGGTTGTGCTTTTTAAATTTTGCTTTGTATCTTTGAAAAGAAACTAAATTTATGGAACATCTTTTTCAAACCGCTACTAAATTTGCACCACAATTATTAATTCTTGCTTTTTTAGTCATTACTTTTTTACAATCTGGTATTGATAAATTAACCGATTGGAATGGGAATCTATCCTTTTTAAAAGAACATTTCGATAAGACTTTTCTAAAAAATACCGTTCCGTTAATGTTAGGGATAATTACTTTTAGTGAACTTATAGTAGGGGTATTAGCTATTTTAGGAATAATACAGGTCTATACATCAGGACTTACTACATTAGGTCTTTATAGTGCTATTATTGCAGCTAAAGTGTTATTAGCACTCTTATTCGGGCAGCGTATTGCAAAAGACTATGTTGGTGCTATGACGATTACTGTTTATTTTATGGTAACTGTGTTTGGTGTGTATATTTTAATGTAGGTTTTAACTTAAACTTAATGTGTCTGACCCCACTAAATGTCCTTCAATATAGACATCTAAAGTGTAAGTTCCTTTTGTAAACTTATGGATTATCTTATCAATAAACATAACTACTTTTATACTTTGGCTATTAAAGTAAACTGTAGTATCATCAGTATATGCTTGTTCCTTACCATTTACTAAAGTAAAAACTCCTTTTTCACTAATCACTTTTCCTTTTGGTGATCGTATCACTATAAAAGCATCTTTAGCTCCTCTTGAAGCTAAATAGTTTTCTTTTATTCTAAAAATAACACGTAATGCATGTATTTTTTTCGCTTTATCTGTTTCAATGTATTTTCCTTTCTTACTTTGCATTGCATCAATAGATGTTGTACTTACATATATCGACTTTTCATCTCTTACTGTTTTTTTCGCTTGTTTTTCTACTGATAAACTTTCTTCTTTGTCTACTGATTTTGTAGTAGGTTGTACCACTTGGCTTTTAATTTCAGCTAACAATTGATTAGGAACTGAATTATCTATTTTCTTCGTGTTACTCTTTTTTGTATTCGCGTTTTCTTCTTGTTTTCTTTCTGCTTCTGCTTCTGCAATTAAAACATTAAATGCATTACGTTGAGTTTCAGGTTCTTTTATTACCTCTTTCTCTTTTGGAGACTTATCCTCTTGAAAACTTAACACTTCTTCCATTTCTTCTTCAGATAAACCGTTAGGTGTAATATTCGATGATTCCTTTTGTGAAACAGTTAACCCATCAACTTTTTTTGTAGATGGGTTTGTGTTATTTTTAGCCGTTACCTCATCAACTTTATCCTCTATTGAGCTTTCAACTACAGAAGCAGGCTTTGCTTCTCTTTCTTCTATGTTTGTAAGCGTTTGTTGACCCTTATTCAATTCAGAAAAACTTTCGTCTGATGACTCTTCTGTATCTGCATAAGTTGGGTTTTTATTTTCAACTACAGATTCTTCTTTTGCTACAACCGTGCTATTTGTTTCTTCTACTATTGTCTCAAAAACCTCATCTACTGATGATTCGACTACGGTAGATTCTTCTTCAATAATTTCTTCTGTTTCTTTTATAGGTGTTGATTCATATTGATTAGGCATTTCTATTCCTGCTTGTGGATTTAAAAAAATAAATTCTGTTCTTCTATTTTTTTCATGAGCAGCTTCACTACATTCAATACCATCAAAACATTTATTTACCATTTTACTTTCACCATAACCTTTAGTTGTAATTCTACTTCTACTTATCCCTAGAGCAACTAAATAATCAGCTGATGCTTTTGCTCTACGTTCAGAGAGTTTTAAATTATAAGCATTCGTTCCTCTTGAATCTGTATATGATGATACCTCTATATGAATGTTTTTATTGTTATTTAAAATATTTGCGATTTTATCTAATTCTTTAGCCGCTTTAGCTGTAATATTAAATTTATCATACCCAAAATATACAGGATTAATAGTAGCTTCATCTTCTTCAATATTATTACTATTATCCGTTACCTCTTCAATTACTCTCTCTTTAGTAATAATTGCTTCCTTTACTTCTTTTTCTTCTTCAATTGCAACGCTTGTTTCTGCTACAACATCAACCAACTCTTCCTTATCTGTCTTAGAAGAATCAACAACATCTGAACTAACTGTGGCTACTTGTTCTTCTGAAACTGTTTCTTCAATACTATTCCTTTCTTCTTCTACATCTTCAGTAACCATACTTTTAACTTCATCTACATTAGCAATAACTGATTCAGTATTGACTATTTCATCAGCTGTTTTCTTGATTAAAAATTTATTAGCTTCTAATTTTGGTGCTTCTAAATAGTTTGCAGTATTTACAATATGCTCTTCTGTATTATAGGTCTCTCCTGATGCTTTTATTGTATATGTTTTATTACAATCTAAAATGAATTTATAAGCCCCTTCTATATCTGTTTCTATTTGTTTTAACTCAATGTTTTCATCATCAAATAAAGTTATTGAAGCTCCTTCTATTGCTTGTTCTGTTTCTTCGTCTTTTACAACACCTACAATTTCTTGAACACATTTTTCGTCTTTAATAAGATCTTCAATTAAAAAAGAATATATGTCATGATTATTTTGTCCTTGTAATCTATTTGATGCAAAATACCCTCTTTTATCACTATTTGAAATGAAAGAAAAATCGTCACTTGCACTATTTATTGGTGCGTCTAAATGAATAGGTGTTGTTGGTATATTACCAGTACTTAAATCGCTAGCATAAACATCTAAATTACCTAATCCGTTTGGGTGACCATCAGAAGAAAAATACAACATATTATTTTTAGAAATATATGCAGTAACTTCATTTCCGCTTGTATTGATTGTTGACCCTAAATTTCTAACTTTTCCAAAAGTTCCATTTTCTTTAATGTCAACAACAAAAATATCTGCTCCTCCAATTGATGATGGCATGTCTGATGTAAAATATAATTCCATTCCATCAACACTTAGTGCAGGTTCTCCAAAAGAATATTTGCTATTTGAAAAAGGTAATTTAACCATATTACTCCAATTCCCTTCAGTATCAACATCGGCTTTATACAACTGTTCTCTATCATTTCTTTTACGTTTTTTTCTGTATTTCATTGCAGAAAAATATACCGTCTTTAAATCTTTACTATAAGATGCTCCTGTTTTAGTAATCTTATTTACAGGGATGCCTTGTATTTGTTTCTTTTCTAAGATTTCTCCTTCCTCACCTACAGTAGCTATATATAAATTTGAAACAGATAATTTTTGACTATCTAGATTAATTTTTTCTGAGCTAGGTGATTTATATACAAATTGATTATCACTTAAAAAAGTAACGCCATAATCTGGCTGAGCTGTATTTGTTTCTAAGTATTTAATCAAATATTTATTTGGTGATGTTTGTGCAAAGGCTGTCATAGATAAAAACCATATTAGCACTAAGAATGATACTTTTTTCATTAATTTTATATTAGGTTGTTAGATTGATTACAATAGATTTATTATAAACTGTTGTAATAACTTTTTTTAATATTAATTTTATTTTATTCTTCTATTCACTATCTACAAATTTGTAAAAGAAAACTCAATTCTTCTATTTTCTTTATGAGCCGCCTCGCTACATTCTGTACTATCACTACATTTATTAATTAGTTTACTTTCTCCATGTCCAATTGCAACTATTCTGTTACTATCTACTCCTTTTTCAACTAAATAATCTAATGCTGTATTTGCTCTTTGTTCAGACAATGCTAAATTATATGCATCTGTACCTCTAGAATCTGTGTAAGCAGCTATTTCTATTTGAATTTTTAAATTATTTTCTAAAATTTCTACTATTTTATCTAATTCTGTTTTAGATTCTTGTGTAATATTTGATTTGTCAAAACCAAAATAAATTAAATTTATTGTAGATTCTATATCATTTAAATCATCAGCTGTTTTTTCTACCTTTTTAACTAACAATTTATCAGCTTCAATGGTTGGTTCATTGTAATATTCACTTGTAGTAATACTATATTCTTTCATCTCATAAGCCTGCTCAAAAACTGTTAAATTATATGTTTTATCACAGTCTAATGTTAATTTATACTCCCCTTCTTCATCTGTTTTTACTTGATCTATTTCATTGTTTGCTTCATCAAATAAAGTAATTATAGCTTCTTTAATCACTTCTGTAGTTTCGGCATCTTTAATTACACCTGTAATTGCTTGATGACATGGCTCAAAGCTTAATCCTTCAGCGGTAAAAGAATACATATCGTTATTTTTTTTACTTTCTCTATTTGAAGAGATATACCCTTGTGTTTTTGAACTATTAATAATAAATGAAAAATCTTCTTTATCACTATTAATTGGTGCATCTAAATGTAACGGTTCAGTTAAATTTCCATTATCATCAAAATTTGTTACATAAACATCTAAGCCCCCAAAAGTATCTTCACGTCCGTTTGAAGCAAAGTACAATTGATTATCTTTAGTTAAGAATGGAGTTGTTTCATCTCCTTTAGTATTTATTGTCGATCCTAAATTTTGAGGAACCCCAAAACTACCATCTGCTGTTATGTCTACAACAAAGATATCTTTACCTCCTAAAGTTGATTTTCTATTGGATACAAAATATAATTGATTTCCATCATTACTTAAAACTGGACTTTCGTAAGTATATCTTTTTTTATTGAACGGTAGAGCTTCAATGTTTACCCAATTTCCTTGTCCGTCAATAGTTGCTTTAAATAATTGTGATTTCTTATTATTAACCCTTCTTCTCCGATAAGCTTTAGTTTTATTATATACTTTTCTTAAATTATTACTAGAAAAATAAACAGTCTTTAAATCCTTACTATAAGTAAGTCCAGTTTTAGAAATTTTGTTTTTTGAAAAACCCGCTATCATTTCTTTATTAGAAATTTCACCATCAGCATTTATGTTTCCTTTAAAAATTCCTGAAGATCCTTTTCTTTTTCTTTCTTTAATTGGAGATATAAAAACAATTTTATCATCATTTAAAAAAGTAACACCATAGTCAGACCTTTTTGTATTGCTTTCAATTTTATTAACCTCAAATATACCTGTAGTCATTTGACCAAAGACAGATACGGTTACTAACCATATTAATGTAAATAAAGAATACCTTTTCATTGTTTTTTTAAAGTTGAGTTAACTTCATAATTAACGATAGTTTTTATATTTAAGTATACTCTTGTTAAAAATTTTTACAAAAAAAAGCTTGATAAAAAAAATTTATCAAGCTTAAGTTGTTAACCAGATGTTTATAACTCTACTCTTATTTAGCTTTAAAGGATTTATTTAATTGTACTAAAACATCATCAGTAATGTCTGCTTTTTCTTCCCCATACATTACTGTTCCATTAGTCGCTGTTGTGCCTAAAACAAAATTATATCCTTTTTCTTTAGCATAATTTTTTACAAAATTATTTATTTCTTTTGATAAAGATTCTAAATTTTTCTGCCCTTCAGTTTGTACTTCCTGCTGAACAGCTTGTTGACGTTGATTAATTTGTTGCTGCTCTAACATTAACACCTGTTCTTGTTCTGCCCTGACTCTAGCAGATAAACCTTTTGATTTCTCTTGATAATTTCTAGCTTTATTTTGCCAACCTCCAATTAAGCTATCTAGTTCTTTCTGCAACTTTTCCGACTTAACTTTCATAGTAGCTTCTGCTTCTTTTGTACCTTTATACTCTTTCATTAACTCTTCAACATCTACGTAAGCAATTTTTACCTGTTCTGTGCATGAGCTAAATGTTGCTACAAGAATTAATAATATTAATATTTTTTTCATTTTTATGGTTTTATGAATAATTGAGCAAATATATAAAAATAGCATTACCATACAGGTAAAAACATTAGCTATAAATAACTTTTATTGTTTTTTACAACACAATAGTAAATATCTATTAAAAAATATTCTCTATGGCGTGGTTTAAGATCGTTTAATAGATGTGTTAATATTGGTAATCAAACTCAATAAAACAGGCTTGTAAAGCGATTTAAATAAGGTTTAGTGGTTTTTAATGATGTAAATAAGCGACGAATACTCTTTAGTGCTTCTTGCTTTGTAATTTGACATAAAACCAATGTAAAAAGCTTTAAAAAAATTTGAGTTACCCGTTTTATATTTTTCTGAAAGTAAACTTACATAATAAGAGTCAAACTTCATTGGTAGTATTTCTACAACTATCATTTTTTCTTTTCTAAAAAGGTCGGTAATTGCTTTTCTAGAAAAATGCCATAAATGTCTTGGCACATCGTAAGCTGCCCAAAACTTTTCATAGTAAGTTGCATCATAACTTTTAAAATTTGGAACAGCAATAATCAAAGTTCCGTTTGGTTTTAATAATGATTTTAATTGAGAAACGTATTCTGTTAAATTAGGAACATGTTCTAATACATGCCACATGGTAATAACATCGAAAATTTTTGAGTTTGGACTTTGAGTATTATTTAATACATCTTCAACTTTATCAAAAATTTTAGAATTTGAATCTTTTTTATTTATTTTTGAATTGGCAATTGCTCTTGCATTTTCGTTTGGTTCAATTCCGGTAATTTTCCAATTATTTTTTTTACATGCCAATAAAAAATCTCCTGTTCCTGCTCCAATATCTAAAATTATTTTCTCTTCACTGTTAAAAGAATTAATCAACTTTACTTTTTTCTTAATCGTAAAACTTCTAACTCTTTGATATACTTTATCAATAAACGTTTTATTTGTATTTGAGTGAGAAATATAATCTTCGCTTTCATAATACTTCGCCAACTCAGCAAGCTCAGGCCTTGGTGTCGTGATTAGTAATTCAGATTCTTCATCGATAAAAATTGAAAATGTTTCATGTGAAACCGTATGGTCTTTACATGAAATATATGACTTTAAAAGATTGTTATGAATTGGGGATTTCAACATTTGTTTCACGTGGAACTATGGTTTTAAAGTGTTATTAATTCTTACATTTAATAGTTTTGATAGCATATTCGCTTTTTGAATTGCCTCTTCTTTGTTGTCTGTTTTAAAGACCGTTTCGCGATTGTTTCCTTTG
>JAMONB010000087.1 GCA_027066745.1 Flavobacteriaceae bacterium | reverse complement strand
ATTAAATCCGCCAGTAATGGCATCAATATTTAAAACCTCTCCAGCAAAGAAAAGATTGTTGTGTAGTTTACTTTCAAAACGTTTAAAATTAATTTCTTTAAGGTCTATACCACCAGCAGTAACAAACTCCTCTTTAAATGTAGTTTTGCCATTGGCATTAAAAATAGTTTTGGTGAGTTGTTTGGCTAAATTTTCTAGTTGTTTATTAGACGTATCTGCCCAACGTTGTTCTTTTTTAATTTCGGCAGTCAAAACCAAGTTTTCCCATAATCGTTTAGGAATATCCTTAAATATAGATTTTAAAGCGATTTGTTTTTTAGGATTTTCTCTTTTTAAAATTTTCAGTTTAGTTAAGACTGTTGACAATGGCTTAGACAACCAATTAACCTGCACATTGTATTGGTAATTTTTTTCAGCTAAAAAAAGGGCTCCAAAAGCCGATAGTTTTAAAACTGCTGGTCCGCTAATTCCCCAATGTGTTATGAGTAATGGTCCGCTACTTTCAAACTTTGAATCAACAAGCAAAATAGTTGCATTAGGTACAGAAACACCAGGAATTTCTGCAATACGTTTGTCGTTAATTTTAAAGGTAAATAATGAAGGAACAGGAGGGTTAATTTTATGACCAAGCTTGGCTATCAAATTCCATATTTTTGTGTTACTCCCTGAGGCTATCAATAATTTATCGGCTAAAAAATCACCTTTATTGGTACTGATTTTCCATTGCTTGTCCTCTTTTTGAATATTTTCAACGCGGTGACTTAACTTGACTTGAACACCTGCATTGCTAGCACGAGTAACCAAACAATCAACAATAGTCTGCGATGTATTCGATTGAGGAAAAACACGATTGTCTGCTTCTATTTTTAAAGGTACACCTCTATCTTCAAACCATTGCATAGTATCTCCAGTCATAAATTGATGAAAGGGGCCCAACAATTCTTTTTGTCCTCTTGGATAGAATTCTACAAGCTCTTTAGGATCAAAACAGGCATGAGTTACATTGCATCTACCACCACCAGAAATTTTTACTTTTTGCAGTACATCATTTCCTTTTTCAAGAATACTAATTTCTGTATCAGTAGCTAATTCTGCACAAGTAATGGCTGCAAAAAAACCTGCAGCACCTCCACCAATAATGACTCCTTTTTGTTTCATTTTTTTAATTTATCTTTATCAATTACTGCTGTTATAATCTATAATAAAGTTTAAAACCTAATGTTAAATTTACACCGAAATTACTACCTTCAATACCTTTGTATTCATCGAATATAACCATATCTCTTTCAGAATAATCTAAATCTATTTTTGGGTTTATAACTTTTGAAAATATAACATTTCTAATTTTTAATCCTAACCCAGAGTATAAATTAAATCCTAATCGCTTTTTCGAATAAATAATAAATCCATATTTCAGGTGAAACCCATATTTATATCTTTTAAAATTAGCTTTGTTGTACGATAAATATTCTTTGTTTTTTGAGATATAGTGTTCATGAAAAAAAACATCTGTGTGATTGATATAGAATAGTTCTATAGAAAAATATTTTTTTGTTTTTCTTTCTGGTTTTAGAATATAGTATAATTCAGGTCTAATTTCCCATAGTTGATAATCATTACCAATTTTATCACCAAAACCTGAGAAAGATAAATTCCGAATTCCGTAACCAATATCCAATCCAATTTTCCACTTGTCATTTATATTTTTAATATAACCAGCTCTCCAGCGTGGACTGAACGTATTTAATGATGATAGAGTGTTTATTGTCAAATATGAGGCATTACTGTAGTCCTCTATATTATCTTTTTGAGCATATATATTTGCTGTACATGATAGATAAAAAAGAAAGAAAGCTATTAAGTTTATTTTTCGTTTCATTTTACTACCTTTTGATATTAAGCACTCATTACGGGTTTAACCTTGCTGCAATAGGCAGGCTTAGGAGTTAATTATTTGAATGATTTTTCTAATTCTAAAATCAAAACTACATTGTGTTTTTCAACATCATTTAAGTTTGAATTATTTATTTTTTCTATTGGTTTATACCATTCCTTTTGAGAAAAATAGTTATCCATTTTACCTCCTTGTTTAAAAATATGTCCCTTACGTGCAAATATTTCGTTACGCATAATTTTCAAATCAGATTGAGAAAAACGAGACAAGTCGTCAACTGTCAATTTAACAAAGCTTGTTTCTGGGTATTTCCCCTTTGTTTTTTCAATTTTATTATCTGGGTTGAATTGAATATAATGATGTGTTTTACCATCAATATTTTTATAATAATGAGATGTTAAACCTTTTGCTTTATCAGAAAATGATAATTCATAATTAATTTTATCAATTAGTATCTTACCGTTTAGGTATTTAATAAGTAGCCTATCTGATTTTCCTGCCCAAGTATTATTTTCCCATTCAGCGTAATCAGTTCTAGCAAAAAGTTTAGCATTGCTATAAATTATTTCCAATTGAGATTCTCCTTCAGAATCTCCAAAATGATAACTTCCTTCATAATCTGAAATTTTAGGGTTTGCTATTTTCTTTATAGTAGAAGGATTTACGCCATAATCTTGAATACTAATATAAGCTGTTGTTATGGTGTCTTTAGTTTGAGAAAAAGACAATCCATAATAGAATAGAAATGTTATAATTAATACTGATGTTGTTTTCATTTTTTTGAATTTTATGTTAGTTTATATCTGAAGTTCTACTCTAAAACCATGCCAGAATATGGAATTACTGTTCCAAAACCTTTTTGCTTAAAATAGTTAGGTGTGTCATCATTTCCAGTAGCTAAAATAAAATCACCTCCCCAAGCACCTAAGCTCTTTGTTTGTCCGAAATAATCTGAAAACAATTGTTTTTGAATCGGTTGTTGCAGAATCAATTTAGAGATAATAGTTTCATGCTCGGCTAGTAATTTTTCAAAATCAGTTAATGATTCACAAGACCTTATTTGTTGTGTGAGTTGTGAAATTTCATCCACTTCAGTAAAAGTGTTTTTAGTATTTCTTTTATAGGAGGCTATTCCATCACGGCTATTTTGTTTTTTATTGAGGTAGACAAAATAGAGCTGATTTTTAAAAGATGGATTGAAATCAAGCACTTCAACCAAAGGGTTTTTGTTTTTTAATTGATAAAAAATAGGAAGGTTATTCTGAGCACAGGCGATATCGTAAGCACTACCACCAAAAGTTTGAAATTGTAATTGAAAAGCATCTACTTTAGCCCATTGTGCTATATTGTTAATGAGTGTTGATGAACTCCCCAAACCCCAATTTCTAGGAAATGTTAGTTTAGATTTTACGAGATAATCTTGTTTGTTTGAAAGAAATTCGGGATTTATTTTTTTAGCATTCAATAAAATTTCTTGAAGCTTTTCTGCTAAAGCATCGTTTCCTCCATCATCATTGGAATTAAAAGTT
>JAMONB010000086.1 GCA_027066745.1 Flavobacteriaceae bacterium | reverse complement strand
TATCTTTAGAGCCTACCATAAAATATAAATATTATGAAATTTTCTAACTACATTTTACTAGGCTTTTTTACCGCAACTTTATTGTTGAATTGTGATAAACCAAAGGCAGAAGACAAAACTGTTGAACCTATAGCAAAGGATACAACTAGTGTAGCTACTACTGAAATAGAAGTGCCTGTACAAAATTTAACAAAAGACCAACAAATAGCTGCAGCAGTATTGTCTGCTCCAGAAGAAACTAGAGCAGGAGCAAAGGTTTATGGCTATGATAAAGAGGGTGAATTTATCACCTTACGTGAAGGTACAAATGAAATGATCTGTATTGCAGATGACCAAAACAAAGACGGATTTAAAGCAGTGAGCTATCATAAAGATTTAGAGCCTTTTATGGCAAGAGGCAGGGCTTTAAAAGCTGAAGGTAAATCTGGTCAAACACTTAAAGAGCTTCGAGAAGCTGATGTGAAAAACGGAAAAGTTAAAATGCCAAAAATGTCTGCAACATTACATATTTTACATGGTGATAAAGGTTGGTTTGATATTGAAAACAATAAAATTGTAAATGCAAATTATCGTTATGTGGTGTACATCCCATTTGCTACACAAAAAAGTACAGGTTTGAGTTTAAAACCAAATGCTCCTGGGCATCCTTGGTTGATGTTTCCAGGTACTGCTGGTGCTCATATTATGATTACACCCCCAGCAAAATAAGTATGTTTTATCTAATGAATCACTTGAGCTCATCTATTGAAGATGATTATATCAAGAAATTAGTTAGATAAAAAGAATCGTTTTATTCCAAAAAATAAGCTGTTGAACATCGTAAAATAATAGTAAAGTATTTTCTTTACTATTATTAAAATTTTAAATTCGCCATCTTTATAAATATAATAGTTACAAAATAGATATAATAGCCATGAGTACTACTTTATTTGACAAGGTTTGGGATGCACATGTAATTCGTAAGATTGAAGGTGGCCCAGATGTTTTTTTTATTGACAGACATTTAATACACGAAGTTACAAGTCCCGTAGCTTTTTTAGGTTTGAAAGCTAGAGGTGTTAAAGTGATGGAGCCACAGCGAACCTTTGCCACGGCAGATCACAATACGCCCACTATCAATCAACATCTACCTGTTGAAGATCCTCTTTCAGCAAATCAATTAAAAGCTTTAGAAGAAAATTCTGCAGCACACGGTATACTTCATTGGGGCTTAGGTCATGAGAGTAACGGAATTGTGCATGTTGTAGGGCCAGAAAACGGAATTACACTACCAGGAGCAACTATTGTTTGTGGAGATTCTCATACCTCAACACATGGTGCTTTTGGTGCTATTGCTTTTGGTATCGGTACTTCAGAAGTTGAAATGGTACTTTCTACGCAATGTATTATGCAACCTAAACCTAAAAAGATGAGAATCAACGTCGACGGGTCGTTAGGGAAAGGAGTGACACCAAAAGATGTTGCTTTATATATCATTTCACAATTATCAACATCTGGTGCAACAGGTTATTTTGTGGAGTATGCAGGTACTGTTTTTGAAGAAATGTCTATGGAAGGTAGAATGACCGTTTGTAATTTAAGCATTGAAATGGGAGCCAGAGGAGGTATGATTGCTCCTGATGAAAAAACATATGAATATATCAAAGGAAGAAGATTTACGCCAAAGGGTGAAGATTGGGATAATGCAATGGACTATTGGAAAACGTTAAAAACTGATGATGATGCCGTATTTGATAAAGAATATACGTTTAAGACTTCTGATATAGAACCCATGATTACTTACGGTACAAATCCAGGAATGGGTATGGGAATTTCTAATGACATTCCTAATGCTGACACCGTACAAGAAGGAAAAGCGACCTATGAAAAATCATTAAACTATATGGGCTTTGATCAAGGAGACGCCATGTTAGGTAAGAAAATAGATTTTGTTTTTGTAGGGAGTTGTACCAATGGAAGAATAGAAGACTTTAGAGCTTTTGCATCTATCGTTAAAGGAAGAAAAAAAGCAGACCATGTTACTGCATGGTTGGTGCCAGGATCTCATATTGTAGAGGCAAAAATTAAAGAAGAAGGAATTTTAGATATTATTAATGAAGCAGGCTTTGAATTGAGGCAACCTGGTTGTTCTGCATGTTTGGCGATGAATGATGATAAAATTCCTGCAGGTAAATATTCAGTAAGTACTTCCAATAGAAATTTTGAAGGTAGGCAAGGACCAGGTTCTCGTACTTTATTAGCAAGTCCACTTGTCGCAGCAGCAGCAGCAATTACTGGAGAAGTAACAGACCCTAGAGAATTTTTAAATTAATAAAAGATAAAATCCATACGAAAAATGGCATACGATAAATTTAATATATTACAATCTTCAGCATATCCTTTACCAATAGAGAATGTAGATACCGATCAAATAATACCAGCTCGGTTTTTAAAAGCTACTGAACGGAAGGGGTTTGGAGATAATCTTTTTAGAGATTGGAGATATAATTCTGATGACAGCTTAAAAGAAGATTTTCCTTTAAACGATGTAAAATATAGTGGAAAGATACTTGTTGGTGGTCGTAATTTTGGTTCTGGTTCTTCACGAGAGCATGCCGCTTGGGCAGTGTATGATTTCGGATTTAGATGTGTAATTTCAAGCTTTTTTGCTGATATTTTTAAAAACAACTGTTTAAATATTGGTGTTTTACCAGTTCAAGTCAGTGCTGTTTTTGCAAAAGAGATATTTGATGCCATTGCTAAAGATCCCAAAACAGAAATCAAAGTAGATTTAACCAATCAAACAGTTACGCTGTTAGCGACAGGTAGTTCAGAATCTTTTGATATCAATTCTTATAAAAAAGAGAACATGTTAAATGGTTATGATGATATTGACTATTTACAGAATATCAAAGGAGAGATTCAAGAATTTGTAAAAACACGCCCTTTCTAGAAATAATATTGACCTATTTATTACTTTTCAATGACCAAGCATAAAATTGAAATTATGGATACTACGCTTCGCGATGGTGAGCAAACCAGCGGCGTATCTTTTTCAGCCTCAGAAAAATTGACCATTGCTCAACTCTTATTAGAAGAGTTAAAAGTTGATAGAATTGAAGTTGCTTCAACTAGAGTTTCTAAAGGTGAATATCAAGCCGTAAAAAGTATTACAGAATGGGCAAATGCTAAAGGATATATTGATAAGGTTGAAGTATTGTCCTTTGTTGACAATGGTCTATCTATCAATTGGATGGTAGAAACAGGAGCTAAAGTGCAAAATCTTTTGACAAAAGGCTCTTTAAATCATCTTAAATATCAACTAAAAAAAACTCCAGAACAGCACTTTGCTGAGATAAAAAATGTGATTGAATTGGCTCAAAAGAAATCTATTAAAACCAATGTTTATTTAGAGGATTGGAGTAATGGTATGAAAAACTCAAGAGCTT
>JAMONB010000085.1 GCA_027066745.1 Flavobacteriaceae bacterium | reverse complement strand
AACTTCAATAGCTGAATTTTTAGATATGGAAATTGACATTACTGATGGATTAAATTTAGAAACTTCAATAGGTGTATACAACAATCTAGACTTTATCAATGGTAAAGTTTTTACACCTAGAAATAACCTAGGCGTATCGTTAGATTTCTTACAAGCAACTTATGCAGGTGATGGTGATAGTGAACATGTTGATGGTTATGCCAGTTTATTTGGTAATGTAGAGTTCACATTTCCTATAGGTGATGGTAACAAACTAAGACCTCTTTCAATTTCTAAGCCCAATTCAATAACAACTTTTAAAAGTGCTTATTTTTTTGAAGACCCTAATAGTCAAACAACATTAGCTTCATCTTTTGATACGAATAGCTTCACTCCTATCCTTTCTAAAGTAAGTGATAAAGAATTTTGGGATTTAAACGGAGATCAAGAAGTTGAAGTTACACTTACGTGGGATGTAGACAGTGACATTCCTAATTTAACAAATGATATTAATTATTTACGTGTTGTAGGATGGAATGCTACTACATTACGTTGGGAAAGTTTAGGTAGAGAATATGTTTCTGGAGATACTGATAATGGTTCTATTACTTCTTTATCATTTATCCCTGACGATTATGTTGCCTTAACCATTGCAACAGAGCCAAGTGGAAATGAATTTACAATTAATACAGGTTTTTCTCCTAATGGAGATGGCATGAATGACCATTTTGAAATTGCAGGATTAGATTTAACACAAGAAAATGATATTGAAATTTTTGACAGATGGGGAAATAATGTATACAAGAAAAATAATTATGACAACACTTGGGGTGGAATTTCAGAAAATAATAAAACCTACCAAAAAGGTGGACTGTTACCTGTAGGTACCTATTATTTCATTCTTAAAATAAAAGATAAAATCACCAATAAAAACAAAGTTTATAAAGGTTGGGTCTATATCAATTACTAATAAAATTTTGTTAATCTATATCTAAACTAATCATGAAAAACTTAATCTTAATTATAACTATACTAATTTTTCAATTTAGCTATGCTCAACTTGACCCAAATGGAGTTCTCATTTTAAATTCTGGTACTACTGCAGAAATTAATGCCATTTCTCCTGAAGCTGGTGCCTTAGTTTTTAATACTGACACCAACAAAACTTATGTCTATAATGGTACAACATGGGTAATTGCTTCAGGAACAAACGAAAATTGGACAACATCTGGAAATAATCAGTATTCAGCAGTAAGTGGAAATGTTGGTATAGGTAATCCTACACCTGATACAAAACTTGATATCAAAGATGATTCTATTGATTTTGATAATGTAAATGCTACAGCAGGTAGTGGTAATGCTTGGAATCAGCACGGATTAAAAATTACTGGATCTAATAATTCTATGAACTTTATAGTTTCAAATCAATTTAATGACAGAAGAGCTATAATACAAGCTGGACATGAAAACATAGGTTACGCACAATATTTATCTACATTGGCATTAAATCCTTTTGGAGGTAATGTTGGTGTTGGAACCAAAAGTCCAAGTGCAAAACTAGAAGTAGCTGGTCAGGTAAAAATTACAGGAGGAACTCCAGGTAATGGAAAAATTCTAACTTCTGACGCAACTGGTTTAGCAACTTGGCAAGATGCTTCAAGTGTAACAAATAATAGTATTTTAATTGACGGTGAAAATCAAACCATGTTTGGCAGTTCTCCAGGTAGTTCTACAGGGAATTGCATTGTGTCTCACGGTATTGCCACATTCTTTACAAATACAAGTGATAATAATTATATACATATTAAATTACCGTATAGAATTGATACGCATAATGAAATGTATCATATTAAAGCAACAGGGTATCGCTATGGTGCAAGTAAAGTAATTGACATTACTTGGGTAGGTTATTGTTATAAAAATGGAAATGCTCTGCTTAGTACATCAAATACTAATAGTGGTGATTCTGAATTTAACATTACCCAATATGTTGGAAGCGATAAACATATCTACTTACGATTTAGAGGTACAACTGGATCAAACTACTATCAGTCATTTAGAGTTGATTCTATGAATGTTGGGAATGGATCTGTGCTTACAGAAGGAGATATTCAAATTATAAGTTCTGCATCGGCAAATTTATAACTTAAGCTTGTAATTCATCTTTTGGTGTAGTTGGATTGTAACCAAAATCAGCATCTGGCATCTCAATACCTAATTGATAAATAATATACCCAATACTTGCAAAATGATGAATGGCATGACTATGAGCTTGTATTAAAGCAGAGGATAATGTATAATTAGCAACAACTGTTCCTAAACCTAAATCATCAGAAACCTTGACAACTTGGTTTAAATCTACATTTTTTAAAGTCTCTAACTTTTTTATTGTTTCTTGAAAATACACCAAACCAAAAGCTGTTTTTTGTTCTGCCAATTCATTTCGTTTTCTTGCAGTTAAATCAACTTGTTTAGAATCTAAGCCTTCAAAAATACAATCAAAAACATCTAAAATATGACGCATATGTCCGCCAATGCTTGAATGATAAGGGTTAATTGAAGTATCACTATACTGAGTATCAGTAATTGAATTTAATAATTTAATACCTCTATTTAAATTGTATGTAATAGCTTCAATCATGGGGATATTATTATAATTTAAGGTTTTAGTCGCAAAGGTAATAATTAATTTACATAAAAATACGAATAGCCTTACAGATTATTGAACTAATTAAACATTTAAGACCCTAATACTTTTACTGCACTTGCAATAGCCAAGACAACAAAAAGAGCACTTAAAATATAGTTGATATTTTTAGCAATAAACTGTGCTTTTTCAGCAATCATTTCAGCATAAGTTGCATAGATAGAGAATAGAGAAAATGCACCTAATACAGCTCCAACAACATAGAATAATGAGTAAGGAATCTCTAATATCATTCCAAACCCCTCACCTACTTTAGCCATTCCTAAATAAAAAGGAACTGCTAACATGTTTAATGAAGACATTCCCATTCCTACCATAAATGTACTTCCTTTTTTATCTTTCCCCTCTGCTTTAAATTTTTTACGTGCTTGCATAAAAAAGAAAACTGACAATCCTAACAACACAAAAATAGCCGCAGTTTGTAAACTTTTTATAATTTCAGGGGTAATTTTTTTTGCAAAATATACGGCAATAAATGCTTGTATAGTTACAACAGAAGCTGCACCAGCAGCAAATTGAAGACCAGCTTGTTTCCCTTTTTCTATACTTGTCCTAGCCGCAGTCATGTTTAACATAGAAGGTGCTATTAAGCCAATGAATGCAGCCAAAAAACCAACAATTAAAGGTAGTATATAATCCATATTTTTTTTATTTTTTATTGTACAATACAAAAAAAGACATTTTTATCCACTATTAATGCAATAAATGTTACTTAAAATTAAATTCTCTTAGAATATAAAGACAAAAACATCTCTTATGTAACCTTGCTTACACAAAACCTAAACAAAAGTATTATTTTTGTTTCCTATTAATTTAAATTAATTTCAAACAAATGAAAAAAATAATTAATCTTAGTTTGGTTCTTATACTCGTTGTATTTTCAACAAATTCATGCAAAAACGCTGATGAAATTAGAACAAGAGCACTCGCTAGCATACCAACTGTAATAAAAATCGTTAAGGCAGTTAGCCCTAAAAATTTAGGGCAGGTTCATAAATCAACAGTTGTAGAATTTAAAAAAGCAATTGATGGTGAAATAGGAATTCTTGTAGATGTAAGAACTCCAGAAGAATTTGCAAAAGGACATATAGAAGGTGCTGTAAATATTAATTTTAAGAAAAGAACATTTCCTTCGTATATTTCTGCTATTGCAAAAGATAAACCAGTATTGATTTATTGTCGTTCAGGTAATAGAAGTGGTAAGGCTACATTTATTATGCAAGCATTAGGTTTTAATGAGGTATATGATTTAACTTCTGGCTATAAAGGATGGAATGCTGAGAAAATGACTATAGTTACAGAAGATAATGCCGCAAATAAAAAATTGCAAGAGCAATTAAAAACTGAGGCTCCTAAAGCTGAAACTAAGGTTGGAAAAACTCATCAAATTGATATTGATGCTTTTGAAAAATTAGTCAAAGAAGATAAAGTTTTTTTGGTTGATGTTAGAACTGCCAAGGAATTTGCTGAAGGACATATTGAAGGTGCCATTAATGTTGACTGGAAAGATAGACATTTTGCTGAAAATGCATTAATGACAATTAGCAATGAGAAACCCATTGCCATCTATTGCCGGTCTGGTAATAGAGCAACAAGAGCCATGTACGCAATGTGTGCTTTAGGGTTTACTGAAGTTTATAATTTAGATCAAGGTTTAAAGTCATGGAAAAATGCTGAAAAACCTCTAAAAACGCTAGAAATCGAAGGTGACATTCGTCATTTAGATGTTGAAAATTTTAACAATGCTATTCTAGGACAAGCAGGAAAATTGATTGACATAAGAACACCTAGAGAATATGAAGAATTTCATATTCCAGGTGCTGTTATGATTGATTATAAAAATGATAATTTCAAAACAGAATTTGAAAAATTAGACAAAAAAATACCTGTATTAATATACTGTCGTTCAGGAGGTAGAAGTGGTCGAGCCATGAAAAAATTGGAAAAAATGGGCTTTAGAGTTTATAATTTAGATAAAGGGATTAAAAAATGGAGAGCTAAAGGAATGCGTATTGAAGGAAATAATATTCAAGCAAAAGATAATGGTGAAGAAGGTTGTTAAATACTTAAAATGACCTTGTTTGTTAGTTACCATAAGTATTTTTTCTGTTTAGTAAAATTTTTAACCAATAAAAAAAGCCTAAATCAACAGTGTTGATTTAGGCTTTTTTTATTGGTTTATGTTTTATACCAACTTAAACATACAACGTCGCATAAAACAATATTATCGTTAAAATAGTATACCGTAACTATGGCTATGCTAAAATATTTTGTCTCAAAATCTTGCAAAAAATAATAGCTGTTTTATTTTACGCCATCAAATATTTAAATTGGTATTAGTCTAACATACTAAAATCAAATTGTGGTGCTGTTAATTCATAAGTTTCTGGCATTACTATTGTAGCTAAAATACTATCAGCAAAATCATAATCTACTTTTCTAAATCTATCTGCTTTATATGCTTGATGTCCACTCCCTGGGCTCTTTGTTTCCTCTAAAATCAGACCATCATCATAAGGATTAAACCCTATTACTGTATACATTTCATTCTGTTTTAATCCTCCTAGTTTGTACCATCTTCTACTAGCATCTACACAAACTACTATTTCTCCTATTTTGAATATATTTTTCATCTTCGTCTAATTTTCATTGTTACATAATTAAAACAATTAAGTTTTAAAAACTCCCCCACAATTAAGCCCTATTTTTTTAAAATAATCATAATTAATTGATTATAACTATTTAAACTTATATGAAAATTGTCAACTAAAAACTAGACTATAAACAAGATTGTCTGTAGATCGAGATTAGCTTGCCTATCAGACAGGCAAGGTTCAGTTAACTCTTTAGAGTGCTATGCTCTACAGATTCTCTAAATGGTATCTCACAAAAAAGTGAGTAGAAATTAATTCTACCCACTTCAACTAAAATAATTATCATAAGTCAAGTCTATAAAAACTCTTGACTATTTTTTGGCATACGATGCTGCTGGAACTGGCATTGGAGCATCTACTCCTCCTATCTTACCATTCTCTTGTTCTTCTTCAATTGCTCCTTGAATATCTTCTGTATTTAAATGTACTAATTGTACAGGTTTTAATCCGATATTCTTTGCTCCTTTTTTCAATAAATATATAAGAAATCCGATTAATAATAACATCCAAACAAACATGATTACTTTTTGTAAGGTTGGATCATCAGTGATCAAAGAATAGATTTCTCTTTTTGTAGATATCAATCCTGGAGAACCATCTTTATGCGTACCAAATAAAACGGTAGCATTTAAAAAGTCTTTATGTGCACCAGAAAATAAAGTATATGGTAAATACCCAACTGCAAAACCTACAAAACCTACTAAGGTATTTAAATACCCCATACCAATTCTCATATACGATCTAATTTCACAACCAATTAAGGTTACTGCACCAAAGCCAAGGAATAATCCACCAATAAAGTTACCTGCGGTTAAACCTGCTTTTAGACCCGTACCTAATGCTGGAGAAACATTAAAAAAGGACCAAGCAATCAGCATAAACACTAACATTAATACCCAAGTAGTTACTACACCTATTATTGGTGAATTACTTCGCATTAATGTTCTTGTAATTTTTGGAACACCCATTTTGGCATACTTCTCATCTTTTTTGGTCATATCTCCAGAAGTTTCTAGAGCGACTAAAGCACATTCTGTTCCGTATCCACTTTTTGACAAAGCAACACCAGCGACAGTTCCTGCAAGCAATGTCAAAATTACAAACAGTAAATTTCTATCTGCAACTGATTTACCAAAAGCAATCAATTCTCCATTTTTTAAATGTTGCATGCTTTCTACACCTGTGAATGCACCATATAAAGCTGCCCCTAAAAACAATACGGTAAAGGAAAGTGCAATCCAAAACACAGGATTTTTCTTCCAGTTATACCCCTCTTTTAATGTTGCTTGTTCTCCGGCATCTGCATTTTCAACATAAGCTCTTGTTTCTTGATGTTTAAAATAATTGGCTAAGCCCATTTTCTCCATAAAGAGAAAACCTAACGCACCACCCATTGCCATAAAAATTACCGACCCAAAAGAACGGATACCCATAAAAGGAATTCCACCCATTAAATGTGTTAATGTACAACCACCTGCCATACGCGTTCCATAACTAAAAAATGCACCTCCTACAAAAGAAACAATTAATGCTTTTTTAGAATAATACACCCAAGTACGACTTTCATTTTCCATTCTAGTTACAATCCATCCTCCTAATATCATCCCTACAATTGGCCAACCGATTCCTGGTGTAAAGACACCACCTTCTGGTATAATATTTCCTGCTGTATCTACTCCATAGTTACCATATAACTCTGAATACATACCAAATATATTATTTACAAATACTTCTAGTCCTCTAAACATTCTACCTAAATCAGTAGTTACACTAATGTGCATTAAATTAGGCTCTTTACCTTCACCTGATTTATAAAACCAAATAGCCAGCATATAAATTACTTGTGCTATTGCAAATAGCACACCTGCATAGACATATGACCATTGATTTTTAAACAAGTTCTTTATTGAAAATTTATTCATAATTGATTATTTTATTAGATTTAAAGTTCATTTCATAATGAACTCATTTTTTAATATTTATTAATAGTAATAAAAAAGACAACTATGGCTAAACAATAATTATCCTTAAAGGCTTGTATTAAAAATCTATCTGTACTCTAAATAAATGTTGATTAAGATCTCCTAAAATTTCATTCCCATCATCCGTAATAACATAATTATACATCAGTCTAGCACGGGAATTTAAATACCAATTTAATCCTAGAGAAATACTGTTTACTTGTGATGGCAAACCTAAATTAGCATCTATAATGTCTTGAGACATCTCTAAACTTGAATATCTAGCCAATACTTCTACAGCACCTAGACCACCATTATCAATATCTTTATTAGGTTTAACTCTTCCAAAAGCAGCATGTTTGTAAGGTCTGTATTCTCCTGTAATAAAATAACTTGCAAATACATAATAACTATCTAATTGATAATCCATATCTGGAGCATCTACCTTTTGAGTTTTATACTCTCCTTGTAATGAAAATGCCCCAAAAGTAGTCCCTAGTTCTAAGCCAAGAGCTTCTCTTGTATCTCCATTTGGAAAAATATAGTGATATTTTTCTCCTAAGTGATTTTCAGGTCTAAACTTTAAATCTTTATACGATCTATTATCATAATTTATTCCTAAGTGTATTAACTGATGTTTTTCTTTATTATTCATTATAGTCCCAGTAATTCTAGAAATAAAATTGAACCCATCTTCCAATGAATGGTCTACAAAACCTTCATCATTAAGCCCATTATTTGTTAATGCCATTTGAAAACCTATTCTACCTTTCAATAATCCGAAATTTTCATAGTGAAAACCTGAACCCCATCTAAAATTTTGTAAAGCTATTAGCATCGCTCTTTCATTAAATGAAATATATTTACTACTTGTCACCATGTTTAAACTTGTAGGTTCTGTGTAACTACCAATAACAAGATTTCCAAATTTACCTCCTGTGTATTTTAAATACATATCTCTAAAACCTAATTTTCCATGTGCAAAATCAGTCTCTATTTTATACTTTAAATTTTTAGCAACATTTCCTGCTACAGAAAAATGCACCCTTCTAAATTCATTCTCATTTAAAGCATCATCTTCATTAGATCTTTTTAAAAATTCAAAATCATACTGTATTCTTCCATTTATATTAATTGTTGGTTTAAATACTTCTCTTTTATCCTCTTTTTCTTGTGCATTTATAAACATTATTCCTAATAATGTAAATGCAATTGTCAAAACTGATATTTTTATATTCTTCATTTTAGTGTTCTTATATAATTTAACGGAACAAAACTAAGCCTAATGCTAGAATTGATATGTAACTTTAGTTTCATATAAAGATACATTCATCTTTTAATAAGTTTTAAAAAAAATCTCTATTAAGAATTATTAATTCTAAAAATTATATATATTCGCACATCGAAAAAATTAATTCTTTTAAAATTTAATTTTAAAGAATTTAAAAATCCTTGGATTGCTAGAGGAAAGAAAAGAAGGTTAAAGATCCTGTTATCAGAAGTGATGCAGGATTTTTTTATTGATATAAGTGCTAACTAAGGTTATTATGAGTGTTTTACTTTAGCTAAATAACTTTTCAAAATAGTAGTGACATCTTCTGATATATTTAATTTGAATACAATCAATATATAAATGATAGTAACAAGCAAACTTTTAATTGCAATATTGACTAAAGGGTGAAATGGAAATTCAATAAAATAAAAAGCAAAAAACAAGATTAAAATCACCGATAATACTACCAGTGTATTTTTTGTAAAGGGTTGCAGTTGTAGTTTTTGTTGTACATAAATTATTTTAAAGGTACTAAATATCAAGACTACAATTAGTGTTGCCAAAGCAGCACCATCTATACCTATCAATTGAATGAGCCACCTATTTAAAACGATGACACTAATTGCCATAGCTATTGAAAAATAAAAGAATATTTTATAATGATTAGAATTGGTTAAAATAGCTCCATTTGTACCTAAAGCCAGTTTGTACAATTCAGCTATAGAAATCATCAATACAATCATCCCTCCTACTGCATATTCTGGTTTGCCAATAAAAGTGTACAAATCATTTACATTTAAATTGATTAACAAAAACAATAAACCTCCACCAATTAGAAGTGTTATTGAACTTTTTTTATACAATTTATCTACCTCTTCTAAATTATTAGCATTCAATTCTTTTGCCGTTAGTGGATTAATAATTTGTTGCATTGCCCTAGATGGGATGGCAACTACTGATGCGATATAAATACCAACTGAATAATAAGCTACTTCGGCTATTTTTTGGACTTGTGGAATCATAAATTTATCAATATCTAATAAAATTCCACTTGCTGATCCTGCCAAAATAATATAGAATGAATAGGACACAATCTCTTTAACATTTGCTGGTAGTTTAAAAATAAACTTTGGTTTATAAATACTAAAAGCATAAAATAACATAATTAGCATTCTAACTCCATAAACAATTACAATAGCATAAATGAATTGTTCATTAGACATCCATTTAAAATAAATTGCTATTAATAAAAATGTGACACAAACTCTGGCAAATATCTCTTTAATAAAATTTCCAAAAATTGATTGTAATTGTACTTTACTAAACGCATAAAACACTTCAAAATATCCCATAAAAATAGCAACTATAAAAATAAGATAGGTATAAGGTTTGATAATTATATTTTCTTGTGAAATCCATTCAGATATGGTTTCATAAACAAAAGCACCAATAATAGCTAAGGGGATAATCACCAATAGAGGCATAAAAAGTGAGCTTGTCAAAAATTGATCTTGTTCACGTTTTGTTTTATACGAACTAAAAAATTTAACGATGGTATATTGCATACCAAACACCATCAAGGGCAATAAAATATTTGCTGTTGAAAGTAAAAAAGCAGTTAAGCCATAATAATCTTCATGTAAAAATTTTGTGTATAAAAACAATACATTTATTCCGCCAATGGCAAAGCCTAAAAAAAGGATGATACTATTGGTAAATGATTGTTTTTGAACAATGCCCATTAATTATACTGTTTGGTTGATGAGTTTTTTCGTTAAATAATTGAATCGAATATACAACATAATTGCTGATGCCGTTAAACCTGCCAAAAGCCCTAGCCAAATACCTACACTACCATAAACGTTTTCTTTTCCTAAAAAGTAGCTTATAGGAAAACCAATAATCCAATAGGCAATAAAAGTAATTATTGTTGGAATTTTTACATCTTGCATGCCTCTTAAAGCTCCTAACACCACAACTTGTATGCCATCAGTAATTTGAAATACTGCTGCAACTAAAATCAATTTTGCAGCAAGTGCTATTACTTTAAAATTATCTATTTGATTGACTACATCATATTGATTAAGATATAATTTTGGCAATTCTTGATGGAATAGCATAAATACAATTGCAAAAATAATTTCTATAAAAATTGTCAATAAAAATATTGACATTGCTATACGACGCAAATCAGTAAAATTTTGTAATCCCTTTTGATTACCAACTCTTATCATTGCAGCAACACCTAGCCCCATGGCTACCATAAAGGTCATAGATGCTAAATTTAAGGCTATTTGATTTGCTGCTTGCGGATTTTTACCCAAGGCTCCAGACAACCAAATAGCTGCTGTAAAAATTGCAACTTCAAAAAACATTTGTAAGGCTGATGGAAAACCTAAATTGATGATTTTTTTTAGAATAGATTTTTTAATATTAGAAAAATGAAAACGTTCAAAATAAGGTTTAAATTTATCTTTAGACTTTAATGCCATCCAAATAAATAGCAACATAACAATACGAGAAATTAATGTGCCAATGGCAGCACCAATAATTCCCATTTCAGGAAACCCAAACTTTCCGAAAATAAGGACATAATTTAAAGCTACATTAACCAAATTTGCCAATATGGTAGCCCACATAGAATATTTGGTTTCTGATAAACCGTCTGCAAATTGTTTAAATGCCTGAAATATAATTAATGGAATTAAAGAAAAAGCCACTAAATTTAGGTAAGGCATTGCATAATTTACCACTTCTGTGGGTTGATCCATATGATACATCAAAGGTTTTATTCCTAAGATCAATAAAAATAGTGCTATCCCTAAAACGGTACAAAGTATGAGTCCGTGAGTAAAAGCCTCTCTTCCTTTTTGGATGTTTTTCTCTCCATCAGCTTCCGCCATTAAAGGGGTTATGGCGGTTGAAAAACCGATACCTAGAGACATGGCTATAAACACAAAACTATTTCCTAGTGATACGGCTGCCAATTCTGCAGTCCCTAATTGCCCTACCATAATATTATCTATAAAACCCACCAAAGTATGCCCTAACATACCCAATATTACTGGGTAAGCTAATTTTAGATTGTAACGAAACTCAGATGTATAGGCTTGTAAAGTCAATGGTTTGGATTTATAGCCTGTAAAAATACTAAATTTTAATTCTTGCAGTTATATAATAACAACCAACCTTATTAACAATGAAATCAGCCTTATTAAAATTTAGCATCGTATTACTAGTATTCATTTCAGTAGCCTCTTGTTCTGAAGATGATAGTAATGAGTTAAACGGGACTTCCCAATCTGGAATTACCAATGATATTTTTGTATTGGTAAATCAGCATAGGGAAAGTATTGGACTACCTGAATTGACTAGAAATACCTCAGCAGATAACTTAGCCATTAAACATACACAGTATATGGTTTTTAAAAATACCGCCAGTCATGACAATTTTAAATCTAGAGCTGAAAATTTAAAAACTACTGAAAATGCAAAAGGCGTGGGTGAGAATGTTGCCTATGGTTTTCAAACAGCAAAAAGTGTTGTAAATACTTGGATAAAAAGTACTGCACATAGAAAAAATATTGAAGGTGATTTTACACATACAGGTATTTCAGCAATCAAAAATTCTAATAACAAATATTATTTTACTCAAATATTTTACAAGTAAAATATACTAAATATAACTTTTTACAGTTATTAATAAACCAATCTAACTTTTAAAGTTAGACAAACAACAAAACAATCGCTAAACACCCAATTTCAACTAGGTAACTAAACCCTACCGATAAAAAAATCCCATTAGAAACTCTAACGGGATTTTTTATTTAATTCAGATGATAAAATTAATTACTCATCTTCGGTTACTTCTTCAAAATCTACATCTTGCACATCATCACCTTCAGGTGCAGTGCCTTCAGCTCCCGCTTCTGGACCTTGTGCTCCACCAGTCTCTTGTTGTGCTTTATACATTTCTTCAGAAGCAACTTTCCAAGCTTCATTTATCGTTTCCATAGCAGTATCAATTTGAGCTATATCTTTAGATTCATGTGCTTTTTTCAATTCTTCTAATGCAGCTTCAATTGGTGCTTTTTTATCATCAGATAATTTATCACCAAATTCTTTCAACTGACTTTCTGTTTGGAAAATCATAGCATCAGCACCATTAATTTTATCGGCTGTTTCCTTAGCTAATTTATCTGCATCAGCATTAGCTTCGGCATCAGCTTTCATTTTTTTGATCTCTTCTTCTGATAAACCTGAAGAAGCTTCAATACGAATGTTATGCTCTTTACCTGTACCTTTATCTTTAGCTGAAACATTGATAATACCATTGGCATCAATATCAAAAGTTACTTCAATTTGAGGTACACCTCTTGGTGCTGGTGGAATACCATCTAAATGGAAACGTCCAATCGTTTTATTATCACCTGCCATAGCACGCTCACCTTGCAATACATGAATTTCTACAGAAGGTTGATTTTCTGCAGCTGTTGAAAACACTTGTGATTTCTTGGTTGGAATGGTTGTATTGGCATCAATTAATTTTGTCATTACATTACCCATAGTTTCTATACCTAAAGATAATGGTGTCACGTCTAATAACAAGACATCTTTTACTTCACCTGTCAATACACCTCCTTGAATTGCTGCTCCAATAGCAACAACCTCATCTGGATTTACTCCTTTTGAAGGTTTTTTACCAAAAAACTTTTCTACTTCTTCTTGAATTTTAGGAATACGTGTTGAACCACCCACTAAAATTACTTCATCAATATCAGAAGTTGATAAATCAGCATCTTTTAAAGCTTTAGCAACTGGAGCCATAGAACGTTTGATTAAATCATCAGCCAATTTTTCAAAAGCAGCTCTTGTTAATGTTTTTACCAAGTGCTTTGGGCCACTATCTGTAGCAGTTACATACGGTAAATTAATTTCAGTCTGTGTACTTGAAGACAATTCTATTTTTGCTTTTTCAGCAGCTTCTTTAAGACGTTGTAGTGCCATTGGGTCTTTACGAAGATCTATATTTTCAGCTTTTTTAAACTCATCAGCTAACCAATCAATAATTACATGATCAAAATCATCACCACCTAAATGTGTATCACCATTGGTAGAGAGTACTTCAAAAACACCATCTCCAATTTCTAGCACAGAAATATCAAAAGTACCTCCACCTAAATCGTATACTGCTATTTTTTTATCTTCACCTGTCTTATCCAAACCATATGCCAAAGCAGCAGCTGTAGGTTCATTGATAATTCTACTCACTTTTAAACCTGCTATTTCTCCTGCTTCTTTTGTCGCTTGACGTTGTGCATCATTAAAATATGCAGGTACTGTAATTACAGCTTCTTTTACATCATGACCTAAATAGTCTTCAGCTGTTTTCTTCATTTTTTGCAATACCATTGCAGAAATTTCTTGAGGCGTATATAATTTACCATCAATATCAACACGAGGTGTGTTATTATCACCTTTTACTACTTTATAGGATACTCTTTCCGCTTCTTTTTTACATTCAGAAAATTTATTTCCCATAAATCTTTTGATAGAAGAAATGGTTTTTGTTGGGTTAGTAACAGCCTGACGTTTTGCAGGATCACCAACTTTACGTTCACCACCTTCAACAAAAGCTACGATAGAAGGTGTAGTTCTTTTTCCTTCTGCATTAGGTATTACCACTGGCTCATTACCTTCCATTACTGAAACGCAAGAGTTGGTTGTCCCTAAATCTATACCTATTATTTTACTCATAATATCTATTTTTATTTTTTTGATTACGTTTTTAATACTGATGTGTAATAGTCAATCATTATGCCATTAGACATTTTATTTAATTTTGTCAGAAAAAAAGAACTTAAAATGACATTGTGGCAGAAAATGACACTGATTTTACAAATTCTCACTAAATTATTTGTAATGAAACTAGTCTAGTGTTGACAGTATACAATTGACAGTTGTATAAAAGGTAAAGCCTTAAATCAACTTATCTAAATCTCTACCTGTTAGTTGCTGTATATTTTTGGTAATTTTTTCAATAGGCCAATTCCACCATTGTAATGCTAAAAGTTGTGTTATTTTCTTTTTAGAGAATCGTTTTTTTATTTCCTTTGCGGGATTCCCTCCAACAATTGTATAAGGCTCAACATCTTTGGTTACATTAGCATTTGAAGCTATAATGGCACCATCTCCTATTTTTACACCTGGTAATATCGTCGCATTATAGCCAATCCACACATCATTACCTATAACAGTATCTCCTTTTGTAGGATAGTTTTTACCTTCCATTGCTGTTGACCAATCTTCTCCAAAAATGGCAAAAGGATATGAACTAATTGATTCCGTCAAATGATTAGCACCGTTCATTATAAAAATTACATTTGAAGCAATCATACAAAACTTGCCAATAATTAATTGATCACCTATAAAATCAAAATGATATTTTACATTCTTTTCAAAATTAGAGACATCTTCAAAATCGTCATAATAAGTATAATCACCAATACTAATATTAGGATTGGTAATCACATTCTTCAAAAAACAAAGTCTATCGTAATCTTTTAAGGGAAACTTCTGATCTTTATTTGGGGTTTTCATTTGCTATTTCATTAAGTATTTTGTAGCCTATTAGCTTTCTATGGCTATTATTTAATTTGCTGATAATAAAATTTATAGCCAAAACTCAAGAAGCTTAACCAAAAGTAATTCATCAGGACTATTTTTATTTACTAACTTCTTAAGATTATCTATTGTTTTCTGTCCGCCTCCTAATTCGGTATCCTTAGATTCTTCTTCAATTTTATCAATAAATCCATAAGGCACAAGGTTATTAGTTAAACTTAGGTTACGGTTTCTATCAAATCCCTTGGTAAAGAAAACAT
>JAMONB010000084.1 GCA_027066745.1 Flavobacteriaceae bacterium | reverse complement strand
TTTAAAAAATTTAAAATCTCTAATGATTCTATATTAACTGCACAACGAGATTCAAAAGTTTCAGAAATCGAAACCAAATACCAAACTGAAAAAAAAGAAAAAGAAAACCTTCAACTAAAAACAGAAAAAGTTGAACAGGCGTTACTTTTAGAAAAAGAAACAAAACAAAAATGGCTACTTAGCTTTGGACTTATAAGCTCACTACTAATTTTAGTTATTGGTGGGTATTTTTATCAAAAAAACAAAAAACAAAAAGAAGTTATTGAAACGCTCCAAAAAGATTTACATCATAGAGTAAAAAATAATTTAGCAATTATCAATCGTTTTATTGATGTGGTAAAAGAAGAATTTAACAATGAAGCTTTTGATGCCAAATTAATAGAATTACAAAATAGAATTGCAAGCATTAATGAAGTACATCAACAACTTTATAATAGTAAAAATGCAACCAAACTAGGAGTAAAAAAATACATTGAGAAATTAAAACAAAATATTGAAAATACATACGTAAATAAAAATATTACGGTTGAACAGCACATTGATGCTACTGTGAATTTAAAAGCCGACACCTCATTTCCAATTGGTTTAATTGTAAACGAGTTTTTAACCAACTCCTTTAAATATGCATTTACAAATGTTGAGAAAGGTAAAATATCAATAAACATAAATGAAGCTGATAACCATTACAAGTTAGAATTAGCCGATAACGGCAAAGGGTTTCCAAAAGGGTTTGATATTTCTAACTCAAAAACATTTGGTTTACGAATTATGAAATTATTAACCCAACAAATTAATGGAACTTTTAAAATTAGCGGATCAAACGGTGTAAAATTAACTATTCAATTCCCAAAATAAAATAAGTATGCCAAATTTTGACACATAAGAGGGTGACTAACCAGCCTGCAGGCGTGGCAGGTAGCGAATACCATGTAGCCTGTGCTGAACTAGATTCAGTATCATCTATAAAATTTAAAAATTAGACATATGAGACCAAGAGTATTAATTGTTGAAGACGAAGCCATATTATATGATGGCTTGCGAACAGCTTTAGAAAAAGAACGTTTTATTGTAGATAAATACACCAAAAGTTATAATGAAGCTATTGAACGAATTACTACTAAAACTCCCGATATTGTTTTACTAGATATAGACTTAAAAGGCGATAAAGACGGATTAGATTTAGGGAAAATTTTAAATACTAAATATAAAATTCCTTTTATTTACATAACAAATATTGATAGTGAAACAACTTTTCAGCAAGGTTTAAAAACCAATCACGAACATTATATTGTTAAAACAAAACCTAGTTTAAACACAAAAGAAATTGTTAGAACAATATACACCGTACTTCATAAAACACAAGAAAATACCACTTCTAAAAAGGGGTTAATAGGGGCAATTGATTTTAAAGAAAATATACGTAACAATTATAGTACTAACGAAATAACTCGTTTCCCAATAAACTTTGAAGACATTACATACATAACCAACAAAAATTTTACAACAAAAGAAGGTAAAAAAATAACCTTACAAGATAATTATTCATGTATTGTTGCACAATCTAACCAAACCCTTTATTATTCTTCTTCAATACGTGATTTAATGCGCTTTTTACCGAGAAACTTTATTCGTGTTAGTGCTAATTTTATTGTGAATTTAGAAAAAGAAAATTTTAACGGTTTAATAAATGGATCATATCTATCTATTAACAATACAACGTTTAAGGTAGAAAAAACCTATAAAAAAGAAGTACAAAAAAGAATCACATCTTTCTATTTACAAAAGTAGAGTTTTGTTAGAAAAAGAGTATCATCCCTACTTTATAAGGAACTACAAAATAACTTTAAAGCACAGGCACTCATTAATTTACGTTATTTTCTTATATCAAAATTATACTTTAAAAAAATTGATTATTCATAATCTAACATAACGCTCGTCACCCTAAACTTGTTTCAGGGTTTCACTTAATAAAATACTATTTATTAAATAATTATGAGATACTGAAACAATTCCGATAACTATCGGAACAGCATAACATTGTTCTTTATTATTACGAATTACATCTTTTTATTTACAAAAGTAGATTTTCACTAAGATAAAATACTATTTCATCTCTCTTAGTAGGTAAATCATTAAATATTTCATATAAAATAATTCTTAACTACTATTGTTCAGCATTTGTTGACTACTGGCAGTTTTTTAGCAAAAGTTAAACTCAATAAATTATTAACAATCAATAAAACCAAAACCATGAAAAAATCTATTTATTTAGTTGCCTGTTCAATGTTATTATTAACAAGTTGTGGAACGATAGGAATAGTTTCTACACCAACAAATTATCAAGGAAAAGGACAGGAGGTGACTTCAGAAAAAAAAGGAATTAACATTTTATCTGTTACACCTATGGATGCACACAAAGAATCTAAATTCTTATTACAAGAATTGGACAATAAATGCACAAAAGGTGTTACAAACATTAGAACTACAGTTTCTTCAAAATACTTTTTTATACTTGGGTTTGAAAAAATTCAAGTTACAGGAAACTGTAAAGAATAAAGGGTGCTATTATTAAATAAAAATTGCTATAAAAAAGATTATAAATAACCATGAAAAAAATTACAAAAATACTATTTATACTAGGAGTATTCTTACTAAGTATCTCTTGCTCTAATAATGATAACGATGAACTGTCAGTATCTTCTTTTAACCCACCAAGTTGGATTATTGGTACTTGGCTAGATAAAACAGAGCCAGAGTGGGCACAAGTAGGAGGCTATAAATTTACAAGCGATAATATAATTGATTTAAATGCCGATGGTGTTGAAATTTTAAACTATAAAGAAGGTCTTCAAATGGGTATTGATAGTGGTTTAACAACTATAGAAGAAATAATAACCAGTAATAGTTACGAGATAAGAATAAAAACTGGCGGAGTTACCAATCCTATTCTAAAATTTAGAAAAGGTGATGCTAATACTATTGTTTTTGAATCTATTAATATAGTGTTGACGAAGCAGTAAGTTTTAAGGAAATTATTTACAATGTTGGGAGTAAACCGAAAAACCAACTGAATTTTGGAGTAGGATTAATCTAATTAATAAAAATGATAACATTAAATATTTTCTTAGGAAGTTTTGGCGCTAATATTCCGACAATATTAGCAATTCGTCTTATTAATAGCGATAATTGTTGCTGTGAAATCAGGTAAATCAGAGGATTATTCTCCTGCTGAAGATTGGCAAACAATAAAGTTATAAATGTAACATTAAATGGAGGGATAATTGGTTTATTGGCAGACTCCCCACAACGCAAACTAAATAGAAGAATTAAAAAAGAAGATGCCGAAGGTTGGAGAGTTGTTCAGATAATACCGGCAGATAGCGGTAATATTTTTTTAACAATTTTCAGATTAATATTATTGTTACTGACTTTATTTATT
>JAMONB010000083.1 GCA_027066745.1 Flavobacteriaceae bacterium | reverse complement strand
AAAGACATGTTTTTATATAAAGGTCAATCCAAAACTACAGAAAATTGAGGAAAGATTTGTTTCTTTGCTAGAATTAAACTTTACATCATGTCTATAGTAGTCGAAAATATAACCAAAACTTACGGAAATCAAAAAGCGTTAGATGGAGTCAGTTTTAGTATCAATTCTGGTGAAATAGTAGGTTTTTTAGGACCAAACGGAGCGGGGAAATCTACCATGATGAAAATTATTACTACCTACATCAATCCTACAGATGGTGTTGTTATTGTAAACGGACATCAGGTTGACACAGAACCCTTGTTAGTAAAACAGTCTGTTGGGTATTTACCAGAGCACAATCCACTTTATTTAGATATGTATGTTAAAGAATATATACAATTCAATGCCGCAATACATAAAGTTTCTAAAACACGAATTCAGGAGGTGATAGAACAGGTTGGTTTAACACCTGAAGCCCATAAAAAAATAGGCCAATTGTCAAAAGGGTATCGTCAACGAGTTGGTATAGCAACTGCTTTATTACATGATCCTGAAGTCTTGATATTAGATGAACCTACTACAGGTTTAGACCCAAACCAACTGGTAGAAATTAGAGACTTGATTAAGGAAATTGGCAAAACTAAAACGGTATTATTCTCTACACATATTATGCAAGAAGTTGAAGCCGTTTGTGACCGTGTAATCATTATAAATAAAGGAAAGCTAATTGTTGATAAAAAGCTGAATGAACTAAAAAACAATGAACAACAAGTACTTGAAGTTGAATTTGATTTACGTATTGAAGAGCAATTATTAAAAACCATTCCTCATTTGACCAAAGCTGTAAATGTTTTTGATACTACTTGGCAACTTACTTTCAATACTCAAGAAGACATGCGTTCTACTGTCTTTGATTTTGCCCATGACAACGGACTCAAATTATTACAATCCTCACAAAAAAATCAAGATTTAGAAAGCCTGTTTAGAAGTTTGACGAAAGCTTAAAGTTGTTTTTATTTAACATTATTTAATTATAAAAAAATACTCATAAATATATTTATGAGGATTTAACATATAAAATCTTTGTTAAAATTATTTTAAAACCAAAATTTTCGGTTTTTATTTTTGTATAGCTTATTTTATTATTTCTTTATAAGGCAATTTATATCTTTCGTGAGTTAAATAATCGTGCCAATTCCAAAATTTTAAAGGTTCTATTTTAAAAGTTCTATAAAGAACCGCATCATTGGTATTTGGATTTTCTACTTTAAATTTTTTAAAATTGCTTAAAGTATTTTCAAAATTTAACCCTTTCCAAAGGATTTCAGTATCTACAAATTCATTAGATTCCGTAGCATATTTATATACAGGTAATCCACCTAAAACAGTTTTTAATCCAGTATAATTTGCTAATAATATTATTAAAACTATTATTAATATACTAATCGTCATTTTTTTCATAAGTTTTAAAATTTATGGACAAGTCCCAGAATTTTTAGGGGCTTTACCTCCTGTTTTACTAATAGTGGATCCTGTGGTAGTATCAGATCGTAAATCCTGTCCTAAATTTCCTGGGTTAGTTCCACTTCCACCAGGCCAATTACCACTTGTGTCTGATAAATTAAAACCTCTTTGATTTACCATGAATAAACCAAAATCACTACAATTATTATGTTCTAAATTATAATCGATGCCATAGCTTTCAATTGATGTCAATAATGAAGTGAGTTGACCAGCCGATATACTTCTCGATGCACTTACATCATATGGATGTTCACTATCATCAACTAAAATTCCATTTGCATCATTACTTATTTTTGGCTTGATTCCTCCATCAGGATAAAAACCTAAAGTTCTTGTAATACCATTTTGAGATATTGAAATAAATGTATGTCCTACATCTGGAGAACTAGCACTACCTGACCAAGTATCACTTGAATTTGCTACAGGTTGGTCAACGTAAATTGTTAATGTTGCACCTTGAGTTATATTGAAGCAATCTAAATGTTTATCTATATCTGTTATTTCTTGACCAGGATTTGCAAAGAGAATTGTCTCAGTTGTCCAGGTATCTACACTATTCACAATAATAATCAATTCACCTTCAGGGCAAATAACTCTATCGTCATCATCGCCTTTTTTAGCATTTTCTTTTAATGCATTAGCTATATATTCAAAACTTCCTATTCCCACTTCAATGGTAACTCTAGAACCACCGCCACCAGGTGAACCCCATGAGTAAACATTATAAGAACCAAAGCTGACATAAGTATTATAATTTTGTACTGTATAAGAATTTCCATCACTATTGTTATTATTACTACCTCCATATCCAGAGGATGAGGTATTACTAGAACTAGGGTTTGTTAATTCACCACAATCTGTAATATCAATGATGTCATCTCCACTCGCAGCATAGCCTTTATTTTTGGCTTGATTGTTTATTTGAATTAAAGAGTTTAAAAAAGATTCTAATTCATAATATTTCATAGATTTCTTTTCTTCTCCGTCCATTTCATATGCAATTACCATAGGGCTGATTTCATTATCAACTCTCTCTGAAACAATAATATTATAAAAAGTGTTTTCAGGCATTTTATTAAAATATAGTCGATAGACAAATGTTTTATTTCCGACAGAATCAATAACTCCAAATATATTTTCTTCATCTATCCAATAGGGTTCAGTAACTTTACTAGGCTTATTTTTGATAAATGGATCTTTTTTACCTGCTCTTTCTATTATAGATGTAATTTGTGTGACCTCTTGCTTTTCATAACTATAGACTTTTATTTTAGAATTAGATTGTTCTAGTAATACTGGTTCTTCTTCCTTCTCACAATTCCACAGCAATGTAGACACTCCTATTAGAAGTACAAAGATTCTTAAATAATTTTTGAGTTGGTGTTTTTTGGATAAGTTCATAGTGTTTAACGGTTCTTAAAGTTAGTAAAAAATTGCTAAAAACGGTAAGAAAGTCTGATAAAATCTAATTAGGAAACTTATATATCTATGTCTAGCTGTTGCTAATATAGGAAAAATAATTTAAAGTTGAAATATATTGTAACCTTTTCTTTAGTATTATGATGAATATCGCAATGTGTATGAAGAGCATAGACATAGCGAAAAAGAATATTTACTAGCTTTAGGTAAAAGAATAAGAAAAATACGCTTGTCTAAAAAAATAAGTCAAACAGAGATTGCTTACCGTTGTCATTTTGATAAAAGTAGTTATAATGCAATTGAAGCAGGCAAACGTAACACAACAATACTTACTTTATTAAAAATAGCTAATGCTTTAGAGGTTTCAATTAAAGATTTTTTAGAAGATGATTCTTAACTATTAATTCGTGTCTTAATTCACCGTATCTTTTTTCTTCTTTTTCTTACCAAAAATACTATTTAAAGCATCTTTTGCAAGGTCTTCAACTGCTTTTACTGGTTCTTTCTGTTCTTTGGTTGTTGTAGTGT
>JAMONB010000082.1 GCA_027066745.1 Flavobacteriaceae bacterium | reverse complement strand
ATAATTTCACCACCAAAAACAATACTAATTTAGGGTTATTAAATAATAAAAGTGTGTTAAATTTTAAAGTTGGGTATAAATTTTAATTTGATTTCCAATTTTTCTCTTTGGGAAAATGTCTGAAAAAACAATGAGGTTTACCGCTTCAACTTTTTAAACTTCTCTTGAATAATCACATCAATAGATTTGTTGTCTATTTTACTTTCTAACCAAGACAACACGTCTAAATACAAAAAGGCTCTACGTTCATACGGATCATCTTCATATTGTTTTAAAGTAGTGTGTAGTTTCACAAATTCCTTTTTAAATTGATGCGGATAAACATCTCCAATATTTCTTAAAAATTTAATCATTTCTTTTTGTACCTCATGCAATTCATTCATTTTCATTAAGAACTTATAAGTACTCTTTAACTGCACCTCTAAATGATAATCTAAACCTACTTCATAGTGAGCAAACAGACTTAAAACTCTAGAAAAACAGAGTAGGTCTTCACGCATTTTAAGTGATTTATTATTGATAATCAATTCTAAATATTCAATGCATTTTTTACAATTACCAGCACCAAAATACAAACTTGCAATCTTATAATAAAATACCATGATATGATGAGCATCTATCCGATTTCCATATACTTCTATTCCCTCTAAAACTTCATCAACCAAAGGCAAACCTTCTTTAAAAGTCCCTTCAAAAAAATGTAAGTTTAATTTATTCGTATATAAATACAAAAAACTAAGAGCATTTACATTATCATCATTCGGCAACAACTTATTTGTAGTAATATGCTGCTCAAAATCACTCAATGCTGTTTTGAATTTTGAATGGTATTTAATATGATAAAGTGACTCTAACAAATAGTTATAGCCTTTAAGAAAAAATACAGGATTCAAACTAATCATAGATTCATTTTCATGAAATAAATCTACCCATTTGGTAGCAAACTTATAACAGGTTAAAAAATCTTGTACCAAAAAATTATACCATAAATGTGATTTATACAACCATAATTTCTCTCTAAAACCCAATTCATAAAGTTTGAAATCAGGCATTCTATCATTAAAATAAGTGGTTATTTGTTGGTATTCTTCATCATTTTTTGCATAACCTGTTTTTAGTAAAACTCCATACAATTGTAAAGATAAATTTGACAATTTACTGGTTATGGTATTTTGAATACTCAACATTTTTGCTTGTTCAGTGAGCTCATCTGCACGATTGCTAATACTTCTAGTGATATATTGAGATTCTATTACTTTTTCAAGTTCTACAATTTCATAAGCCAATATCTTCTCTTCATTGTTTATAGCGGTATTTTTAGCTTTATCTAATAGTTTTAAACTTTGTTTGTACAGACCTTTATGATATAAAATAGTCGCAAAATCTAATTGCTCTCTAATTTGAGCCCTGGTGTTTTGATGTAATGGATTTAAACGCAGACTTATTAAAATTTGCTTGTACAAATGTGCCTTTAAATTAGACAATTGAGCTTTTTTGACGATATCACTTTTTAAAATTGATTTTTCGCTATATTTTTTTAACTTGTCCAATATATTAAATAAAGCTAAAAATTTAGAATCAGTATTTCCACCAAGTCTGCCAACATACAATTTAAATTGTCTTTTTTCAGATTTAGAAAGCGATTTTACTAAAATAAATAAATTATCTTTTTGTTGGCTAGTCATTGTAACAAATAAAGTATTAACTGTTTAATTATCAAATTTTTAAATATATGGTATTTTTGTTAAGCATTGTAAAAATATATTATATTTGCTTACATAAAGCATAGCAAAATATAAATTCGTTCTATAATAAAGAAATATATTCTTAAATTAATGAGTAAAGATAAAGTCCAAATATTTGACACCACCCTAAGAGATGGAGAGCAAGTGCCTGGCTGTAAGTTAAATACAGCTCAAAAAATAGTCATTGCTAAACGTCTAGATGAGCTTGGTGTAGATATTATTGAAGCAGGATTCCCTGTTTCTAGTCCAGGTGATTTTAAATCGGTTGAAGAAATTTCTAAAGTGGTAAAAAATGCTACTGTATGCGGATTGACAAGAGCGGTAAAAAAAGATATAGAAGTTGCTGCTCAAGCATTAAAATATGCAAAAAAACCTAGAATACATACAGGTATTGGCACTTCTGATTCTCATATTGCTTATAAATTTAACTCAACAAGAGAACAAATTATAGAACGTGCTGTTGATGCTGTTAAATATGCAAAAACTTTTGTTGAAGATGTTGAGTTTTATGCAGAAGATGCAGGAAGAACCGACAATGAATTTTTAGCTCGTGTTTGTGAAGCAGTCATAAAAGCTGGAGCAACGGTATTGAACATTCCTGACACAACAGGGTATTGTTTACCAGAAGATTATGGAGCTAAAATAAAATATCTAAAAGAAAATGTAAAAGGAATTGACAACGCTATTTTATCTTGCCATTGTCATAACGATTTAGGTTTAGCAACTGCAAATTCTATTGCTGGTGTTATAAATGGAGCTAGACAAATAGAATGTACCATTAATGGGATAGGAGAAAGAGCTGGTAATACTGCTTTAGAGGAGGTTGTAATGGTTTTAAAACAACACCCTGCTTTAAATTTAGATACAGGAATTAACACGAAATTATTATATAGTACCAGTCAATTGGTTATTGAAAATATGGGGATTTATGTTCAGCCCAATAAAGCCATTATTGGGGCAAATGCTTTCGCTCATAGTTCTGGTATTCATCAAGATGGTATGATAAAAAACAGAGAAACTTACGAAATTATGAATCCAGAAGATGTTGGTGTAAATGAATCTGCTATAGTTTTAACTGCAAGAAGTGGAAGAGCTGCCTTGGCATACAGAGCTAAAAAAGTGGGTTATGAACTCACTAAAATTCAATTAGATAAAGTTTATGTAGAATTTTTAAATTTTGCAGATAACAAAAAAGAAATTAATAACAATGACATTCACACAATTATAAAATCAAGTAATTTAGACAATTCTATACCTGCTTAAAATATAATTAAAATGAACCGAGAGTGTTAAGAATTTTTAACACACAAAATAACGATTAATAACAAACAATCCCAAAGCGTCAAGATGACTGTTAAAAATATTAAATTATAAACACATGAAATTAAACATTGCAGTTTTAGCTGGAGATGGTATTGGCCCTGAAGTTACCATACAAGCAAAGAAAGTATTAGAAGCCATAGCTCATCAATTCAATCACACCTTTATTTTTAAAGAAGCATTGGTTGGTGCTGTTGCTATCGACAAAACTGGAGAACCTTTTCCTCAAAAAACACTAGACCTTTGTTTAAAGACTGACGCAGTCCTTTTTGGTGCTATTGGCGACCCTAAATATGACAACAACCCTTCCGCAAAGGTAAGACCCGAACAAGGCTTATTAAAAATGCGTAAAGATTTAGGTTTATTTACTAATATTAGACCCGTAAAGGCATACACGCAATTATTGGATAAATCTCCACTTAAAAAAG
>JAMONB010000081.1 GCA_027066745.1 Flavobacteriaceae bacterium | reverse complement strand
TTTCTACAGATGTTTCAGCTTCATTATATCCAGCTGAAAATATTATATTGTTATTATTTCCCGCCTTTTGTACATAAAAATACCTGTTTTGAGGGTCTGATTTTGTTTTAAAAGAACTAACAACACTTAATACTTCTGCATTAATACTGTCATTGGCTGCAACTTGCCAAAAATATTTTACTCCATATTTTAAATCTGAAATTACATACGTTGTATCAATAAGATCTTCAATTTTCACAATATCATTATCAAAATCATTTTGTAATTCTAATCTGTAGGTAATTGTATCTCCATCAGGGTCTTTTGAAGACCATATTAATTCAACAGAAAGCTCTTGATTTTCACTACCATCAACAGGTGTAACTAATTCTGGTGTAGATGGTGGCCTATTCAATGCTGTATCATCATCCATTTCAAAAATAACATTTACTTCAAGATCTGTGGTAACTGTTGCTGGCTGAAAATTGGTTAAATAATTCTCTTTTTTTGCACTCACAGAATAATCTCCTGCCTCAACATTCTCCATTCTAAAATAACCATCCACATCTGAGAATACGGTATTGTTAGACGGGCTTAAAGATACTTTTGCATTCTCAATAGGATCAAAACTACTTGATTCAACAACTCTACCAGTAATTGTTCCAACACCAACTAAATCAATGGTGTCTTCACTACAATTTATGAATAAACCTAGTGTTAGTATAATTATAATATTAAATACTTTTTTCATTTTTATTTTTTTTATTATTCAAAAATTACTGACTTTACCTTTTTGTATGGTTTTCCTATGTAGAAATTTAAACCCACACCTATTCTCCAATAATAATCGTCTCTTTTACCCTGAATAAAACCATCTAGTTCATCACTAAGCAACAGGTTTTGCTCTCCAAAAATCTTAATTCCAAAATTGTTAACCGGTAAATATTCTATACCTACTCCATACTGAAACTTCACAAATAAATTTGAAAAATTCACATCTGAAATTACTCCAATACCTCCATAAACAAAAGGAGATACATTGTCGTATGGTAAAAGGCTATATTCTAAATTTACATCAAATGAAACAAAATCATCTTTAAAAACTTTTTCATTTTCTAACTGAAAATAACCAGCTCCAATATTTAAATTTAATGAAGGTTTATTTAAATAAATTTTATATCCCAAATTAGCACCTATGTGTGATTTTGAATTTGAGTAATCTCCTGCTATTTGATTAGAAGTAGTTGATAAACTCACAGCTTTTCTGCCTCTTCTATCCTCTAATTTTCTATCTAGTAACACTGTTGAAGCAGCTATTTCTTTTTCTTTTAAATATTTATTCTTAATTAAATTAACTACAGGTTCTCCTCCTTTTGGCGCCCATAAGCCATCAATAATTCCTTCTATAATCAATGTTTCAACTGCCTTATCTATCGCTTCTTTAACGGCCAACTGTGCAGGTTCATTTTTAGTAACTCCTGTTTCAGCTTCTAACAACCTTCTTAAATTAACATATCTAAATAAATTAGCCGAGATACTCTGTGATAATATTGTTTTTGAAACATACACATTTTTCAAAATTCGTCCACTCGAGGTAGAAACAGCTCGTAAGTAAACCGTTATCCTATCTTCTCTATATTGTGTAGATCCTCCAGCCCCAAAATACCTAGCTCCTGATCCTCCCGTAATGATATTTGAGTCATAAGATACGATGCCTCCTTCAAGTATTATCCCTGCAAATAATAATGGTGGAATTGATGTAATTTGTTTACTCTTATTGTTTTTAGCATATTCTTGCCGGGTAGAACGTATTATTTGACGTTCATTTAACAAGTTCCCTATGTTTTCACGCTCAATTGGGTTAAACCATTTAGACTCTTCTAATGACTTTAATAAAATAGAAGTTCCTCCTTGTGTTACTGCTGTACTAAAAGTAGATCCATTTTCAACCATTTTATATTGTCCTGTTTGATCTCTAAACTTATAAACTCCAACCACTGTTTCTTTTACAGGTAATATTCCTGTTAAAATACTTTCACTTGAAGTATTTTCTCCAATTCTGGCTTTGCTTGTGTCAAATGGCTGATTAAAAAATACTCCACAACTTGCAAGAGACAACAACATTGAAAAAATAGCACCTTGGTATATTTTTCTCATAAATATGGGGATTTCTAAATATTAATTAGGTATTGTAATTTGGGTTTGTTCACCCGTGGAGGTATCTAGAATATTTATCAATAATCCTCCAGATGATGGAGAAACATCAACTACCAAACTACCAAAAACAAAAGTTCCAACTGTTAGTGCCTCATCCCCAAATTGTTGCTGAAATAAATCTTGTGAAATTGAGTTTAACAACTGTCTGTTTAAACTTTCAGTAAAATTTTCCAAATCAGTTGGCTGACTAAAATCAAAACCGTTGTCCTCCTCAAAATCATTTTGTGCGTTAGCTGCTGCCAATAATTGCTGATAATTAAATGTATCTCCTCCAAAAAATGGATTTATAGGCTTATAAACCAAATTTTGTGAAAATAAAAAACAAGGGACTAAAAAAATAAAAACTGTGAAAATTTTTTGAAGCTTTTTCATAATCTAAATGTATTAAAAAATAATTATATTCTTCTATTTTTATATAATAATTTTCTTTGTTTGTCATATATTTTTAAGCGTTGTAAAGCTAATTTTACATACTCTTTAAGGTATTCTTCATCAGGTCTTGAATAAAATTCAATGATTTTTTTATCGTCAACCTGCAATGTTATTATACTGCTTCTTCCAAAAGATGGCCTTTCTTTGATTGTGATAATAAAAGGGTATTGATTTCCTGAGACTAAATAAGCCTGATAAAAATAATCATGAAAATCTTTCCCTAACTTAGTAATTGCATTGTCAATAACTATCCCTTTAATTTCAAAATCATCTTCTTTTACTACCTTTTTATCGATCTTTTCAGCCGCAACAATTACAACAGAATCTTTTGAGATAAGGTTTCCAGATTTTCTAATGTAGAAATATACTTTGCACTCTTCATTTTCCTGTATATTTATTTTTAACGTAGTTAAAACTTTTTGTTCATTGGATTCTAATGAAAAAATACCAGATTGTGTATTTTTAGAATAATTGCCTCCTCGTCCTTTTTTTAATGAAAATAACAGATAAGAATACTCGTCTTTAAATGTCACATCATTATTTTGTGCAATAGCTTTAATATCAATTAAGTTATCTGCAACTTTTGAAACTATTTTTGCTGTAATAACTTCCTGAGAAGTACAATAAAATGAACCACTAATAAATAAAATAAATAAGACTAATTTGTTGTGGAAATATTTCAAAACACCGATACATTTTAGTAATTACGGATAATTAATGTTTTAGCATTAGACTTTTGTACAATTTTTAAGTTTTTTATAATCGAATTCTCTCCGTAAATTTGAAGAAAATTACCATTTCCTTGCTGAGTGATATCAAATTTAGAAGGTGTATTATTGTAATAATTGATAAATGTGTAGTTATTTTGGTTCCCAAA
>JAMONB010000080.1 GCA_027066745.1 Flavobacteriaceae bacterium | reverse complement strand
CTTAAATTTAATTAAAGAGCTCCAACCTAAAAAAGCCTATTTAACCCATATTAGTCATAAGTTAGGTTTTCATGATGAAGTTCAAAAAGAATTGCCTGAAAATGTTTTTTTAGGGTATGACGGACTGAAGTTGGAGATTTGATTTGAAGTTTTCGTTTGGGTTATGGCTCTGCTTCGAAGAGAGTCAGTTTTAAGAATTGTTTTATCTAGGATTTTATTGTTGTTTTGCTAATTGTCTCGCCTTTTTAACTTGAATTTTTTTGAGCATCCATTCAGGATAATGTGTATCATCTTCTGCTTCATAAATACGGATATTTTGAGTTTCATCTGGTTTTAGTAAATCTTCTTGTCTACAGCCTAAAATTTTTGATGCAGTTTCAACACCTGAATAACTTGCACCTGCGACACCATGAGATAATATACTTGCACCACATAAATAGAGGTTTTCAATTTCAGTTTCTGCTTTGTAGGCAAAGGGACCAATTTGCTTAAAGCTCTTTTCCGTTCCATAAACACTCCCTTTTGTTGTATTGACATAATACTGATTAGTTAAAGGAGTCCCTAGATCTTTATGAACAATATTATCTGAAATACCAGGAACAACCTTTTCGAGGCTATTTATTATTTTTTCCGTCAATCGCTCTTTAAATGCAAGGTACTTAGTAGACCTTTCATGGTCTTCTTCATCTTTAAATAGATCAAAAGATTTATGATTAATATAAGTAATGGCTTCGATAGTATGATAACGCCCATCAAAACTTGCAGGATCTTTTAATGTAGTGCAACTTATAAAAAGCCCTGGAAACTCATTACCTTCTAAAATATCAATTTTTTGCATTTCATCAAACAAATCATCCATATCTCTATTGGGTAACATCCAAATATTCCCTGAATCTAATCCCGCTTTTTTCACATCCATATCAACAGTTAAAAATAACATTAAAGAGGTACATGAGTATTTAGTTTTGTTTAAGCGTTTTAAAAATTTAGTGCTTAAATTTTCTTTTCCTACTAAGTTTAAGAAAGTTATTCCAGGGTCTGCATTTGAAATTACTCTATCTGCAAAAATTTGTGTACCATTGTCAAGTTCAATACCAATGGCTTTTTTCTTTTTATTACCCGCTAACAATATTGATTTTACCGTTTGTTTTGTTAACACTTCACTTCCATGTTTTTTAATGCTATTGGTCATGGCTTTAACAATAGCACCACCACCACCCATAGGGTAATAACCGCCACTAAAATAGTGCCCCATAATTGCACAATGTAAAGGAAAAGGAGCTTTTGAGGGCGGTAAACCATGATTTCCATATTGGATATTGAGTATTTTCTGAAGTAACGGGTCCTTAATATACCAATTCATGACTCTTCTCAAACTAAAAAGAGCATATTTACCCATATGTCTAGTCCTGTAAGGTGCTGTCAAGTGTTGCCAAAAGCCTTTTAGTTTAGGGATAAGTTGCAACTCTGTAGTCACATTTTTAACAAATGTCAAGTATTTTTTTATTTGTTTTTTTTCTTTAGGAAAACGTTCAGAAAGTGACTCAACAAAAGCATCAAAATTTGCAGGATAGTCAAATCGTTCATCTCCAATCCAGCAATGTTCAAAACCCTTTGGGTTCATTTTGTAAAAAACCAAGTCATTGGCAATACCAAGTCCTTTGTAGATTTCACTAGTTGATTCTCCTTTACCTAATAAACCGATATAATGCACACCTGGTGTAAAACGGTATCCGTTAAGATAAAAACTATGACACCAACCTCCAGGGACATCATGTTGCTCTAATACTAAAACTTTCTGTCCTGCTTTTGCCAAACAAATTGCCGCAGAAAGTCCACCAACTCCAGAGCCAATAATAATGGTATCAAATTTTGAGTTCGTAGAATTTTTCAGTTTGTTATTTTATTTGAGGATTAAACATTTTACTAATCTAAGAATGTGTTGTCAAATGAAAATGGATTTTCTAAGTCAGCATTTACAGTTACTTTTACGGCATTTACTCCACCTTTAACCTGTACACGTGTTATGTTTTGTTCTTGCCAAGGCTTGTTTTTCACCCATGAATGACCATCTCCTTGAAGGTACAAAATAGGTTTATTAAAATTGGCAGCAGCAGCTCTGAATACATCAGTAAAAGGTTTAAACCTTTCGGTACCATTTTCAGTCATATTTGCATGTGCAAAAATAATGGTTGCTTTTACATTGTCTTTATGCGTTGTTAATAGTTGTTGTACCCAATTGCCATCATCTGTCAATCTAGTTTTCCATTCATTTTCATCATGTACTGAGCTTCCTACAATATTTAAACCTATAAATAATACATTGTTTTGAACCCAACTGAAATTTTCTGTTCTTTCATTTTGATAATTAACTTGATGAGTAAATGTCCAGTTTTCATTAAAATGTAAGAGATAGGTATTCCAGTAACCAAGAGCTTGACTTGGGCTGTCGCAATCATTATATTCATTATCGCCCAGCACAACAAATGTTGGTACGGTCAATTGTTTTAAAAGAGAGCTGACATCTTGATACACAGGCTCATCACAAGGGTCTTTCCCTGCTTTTATGTCGCCAACATGCACTACAAACTCTGAAGCATTTTGTGCATTGTGCTTTGCAATTAAATTCACAAAACCTTCACGTTGATCACTACCATAAGGAACGTCTCCTATTACTGTAAATACAACAGGTTCTGAAGGTTTGTCAATAGAATTCTCTGATTTATTACAAGATAAAAAAGAAAGAACAATACTTAAGAAAAGAAGATGTTTTTTCATAATGATAGCAAGATAAAGGATTATAATGATTTGAAGAAGGATTATTTTATACGTTCTTCAACCCATTTTTTTAAACTGTAGAAATTTTGAGGAGCCACACCATGACCAACAGGATACTCTTCATATACATTTTTAATGTTTAATTCATTTAATAGTGGCTGTATGTTTCTGGCCCATTCAACAGGAATTACTTGATCTACCGACCCATGTGAGCTATAAATATCTAAGTTGGTGTAATTTTCTTTTTCTAATTTTTCTGGCAATAGTTCTTTGTCTATATAACCACTTAATCCTATGAGGTATTGTATTTTTTCTGGATGATTTAGTGCTACAGCATAGCTTAAGATTGTGCCCTGACTAAATCCTAAAAGAAAAACTTTGTTAGTGTCTACATTAAAATTTTCAATGATTTCATCAATAAAGGTAGCAATAGTAGCTCTAGCTTTTAAAGCTTCTGGAATGTCAGAAAATTTACCATCATTAGTGTCAAAATGAATGGTATACCACGCATAACTCCCAAAACCCATTGATAAAGGAGCTTGTGCACTAACAATCAATAAATCATCTGGTAATTCATCAGCAAAAGAAAATAAATCTTGTTCATTGCTACCATAACCATGTAACATGATTAGTAAAGGTGGTTTTGTAATTGCAATTTTTGGTTTGCGGACGATATATTCTAACGATAACTTCATGGATAAATTTCCTCAAAAATAGTTATTTTATTGACATAAAAATTTTAAAATAAGTACAAAAAAAACTAGAATCACAATTTGTTGTGATTCTAGTTTTATAATTTGATTTCTTTAGTTTTATCTAAACATCATGTTAGCAATAATTATCCATATACCAACGCCAACACCTAAAATACCAAGTTTACCTTGTAATGGTGCTAGTTTTGCCAATAATTGACCTGCTTTTTCTTTAGCTTCTTCACTGCTTCCTAAAAGGTATTTACTGATTGTTCCATAACCTAATATGAACCCTAAAGTAGCTTGTACAACACTTCCTGCTAACCAAGTAATCCACCAAATTGGAAAGGTAGAAAGAAGTCCCATATTTAATATTGCTTGAATGATACCCCAGATACCACTAATACAAAACACCAATCCAATCCACCCTTGATAAGGTGCTATTTTGTCAAGAAGTTCTTGAGCATTAGGTTTTTTTGATAAAATTAGTGAGGGTACTGCAATAAGGCTTAATAAAATTAATTGAATTCCGTAAAACATAATTTTTTGGTTTTTTAGTTATTTGTAAATATAATAAAATTAATTGATTTTCAGTTTGTTATTTGCAAAAACACCTAAAACTTTACCTTTTAACCCCTTGCCTAAAAAGGCTGAATTGGTAGAGGTAGAGCTGATGTGTTTTTTATTAAATTCAAATTCGATTTCAGGGTTAAATAGTGTAATATTAGCTATTTCGCCTACTGAAATAATCGGATTTTCAATATTAAAACGCTTTCTAGGCTTATTTGTTATACTATCAATAATGTTTTTTAATGGTAAAAGGGTATTTACAGCTCCAAAAAGGCTTTCTAAACCAATAGTTCCGTCTAAAGCTTTCTCAAATTCAACTTTTTTATGTTCAACATCTATAGGTGTATGATCTGAAGTAATCATGTCTATTGTACCTTTAACTACTGCTTTTCTTAATGCATTTATATCATTTTTTGTTCGTAATGGCGGAGTTACTTTAGAATTGGTGTTAAAATCTTTCAATTCTTTATCGGTTAAAAATAAATGATGAGCACTAACACTACAAGTAATATCTAACCCTTTTTTCTTTGCGTCTGCAATGAGCTGTGCAGATTTAGCTGTAGTAATTGTGGGGATATGTAATTTTCCGCCAGTATATTCTAATAAAAATAAATCTCTGGCAATTTGTAATTCTTCTGCTAAAGCTGGGTTTCCTTTCAATCCCAACTTGGTACTTTGTACTCCTTCATTTGCAGAACTTTGATTACTTAAAGTATTGTCTTGAGGAAAACTAACAACCAACCCGTTAAAATTTTGTGCATATAACAATGCTATTTTCATTAGGTTAGCATTATTTACGGGTATGTTATAATCTCCAAAAGCGATGGCTCCAGAATTACTCATATCATATAACTCTGCCAATTCTTTACCTTTTGCTTGCTGAGTTAAATTTGCAATAGGATACAGAGATACCACTTTGTCTTTCGCTTTGTTTATTAAAAATTCAACAGCTGATTTGTTGTCAATTAAAGGATAAGTATTCGGATTAAGAGCTACAGCCGTAAAACCACTTTTAGCAGCAGTTTTCAATCCATTTTCTAAAGTTTCTCGTTCTTCATAACCAGGCTCACCTAATGAAACACTAGTGTCAAACCATCCTACAGAAATATGTAAGTTTTTAGAGCTTATTTCTTGATATTTTTTTGGGTTTTTAATGGTTTTGGCTATTCTAACAATCTTACCTTTTTCAATTAAAATATCTTGAATTTTTTGATCAAAATTACTTTGACTGTCAATTATTCTGGCTGATTTAATAAGTATGTTCATGATTTAAAAAATTTGAGCAATAAAATTTCAATGACTAAAAATAATAATGCTAGTGCAAGAAACCATTGCCATAAACTATTAATTTTATGAGTAGTAGATGAGCTTGTAAAAGCTTCATTCACATTGTTTGTATAAGTGATGTTAGGTTTGTCTCCAAAAAACGTTTTAGTATCGATATATGATAAATTACTTTCTTCTGTTTGATAATTGTAAGCTATGTTTTTTAAAATGTTACCATTGTTTACGGCTTGTGTAAATCCATTCTCACTTGGCTTCTCTTTTGTTGTAAGAGTAATTTTATTGGTAGTTATTTGTTGTAGAGGAATATAATCATAATCCTTATGAGTAAGATGTATCACTTCATCCTTTTTTAATTGTTCAACTATTTCAATAGTATTGGTGTTACCTATTGTATAATACAATTGCGATGGATGAATGCTGTACAGTCCGAAATTATAAAATACAGGAACAATTAAAGGAGAACTTTTAAAATTTGAATTTTCAGTATTTAAAGAAGCTGTTAAGCAGTATATTTTACCAGAATTTGTAGAGATTTGGGAAATGAAACTTTTTCCATTTTCAAAATTGAGTATAGAAGAGGCTCTGTTGAAATTATTAAGATAATAACTTTTTACAGTAGGGTATTGAAAATTTTTAATCTGTTTTTCAAAGACTCCTTTTAATAGTGGATGAGAAAAATTAATAGTTGTAACAGAGAGTTCTGTATTTTGTTTCTGAGTCAAACTGCCTATTTTTAAAGTAGTCAAAAATGAATTATATGTATTTAAGTTGGCATTTAAAGCTGGTATAATAACTAAGCTTCCTCCATTTTTTATAAAGCCTTTTACTGCATTACTTAAAGAAGGAGTAATACTTTCTAATTCATTTAAAATAAGTAAATGTTGTGAATTAAGTGTGTTGTAATCTAAATTATTCAGTGTAGTGCTGGTGAATTTAAACTCATCTTTAGTGTAAATTTTTGATATAAAAAGATTATCAATTCCAATAGCCGTTACATTTATTTTCTTTGTTTTTTCAATTGTAAAATAGAAATCATTGTCAAAACTCAATGAGTTATCTTCTAATTTTATTTTTCCATTAAATTTTTGAGTAGTTGGGATATTGAAAATTACTTTTTCAGTAGCATTTTTTAGTAAATTAATTGAAGATTTTCCTGCCAATAAATTTTCATTGTAAAGGCTAATAGAGATATTTTCTTTAGGATTACCACTATTTTTTATACGTGTTGTGAGTTGGATAGCTTCATTATTTTGCCTAGAAATATAGATGCTATCAATACTAATATTTGATATTTGTAAAGGAGAAAGTTGTGTGATATAATAGTTTGTTAAGTGATCAAAATTGATTTTATTTTTAATATTAATGTTTTGAAAATCAGATATTAAAATAATATCATTTAAAGTATTTTTCTTCTTAGTATTATTTTCTATTTTTAATAGGATGGATTTCAAGTCAGTTTTTACTGGGTGGTATTTTATTGAGAGTAAAGTGTTTTTCAAATCTTTTACTGATAAATTTTCATAGACATTGTCATTTGTATATAGGTTTAGGTTTTCTAATGTTGAAACCCCTTCAATAATATCTTGAATAGCTCTTTTAAGCAATTCGCCATCTTTACCTCTAGCTTGCATACTATAAGAATTATCTAAATAGATACTTGTGCTAGTAGGTCTTTTTTCTTCAGATTTACCAAGATAAGGTTGAGCGAAAGCTATTATTAATGAGGTAAAGAGTAATAAACGACTACAAAGAATTAAGATTTTTTTTAATTTAGAGCTTTTTCTAGTTTGTAATTCTAATTCTTTTAAGAATTTTACATTAGTAAAAGCTATTTTTTGAAAACGTCGTAATTGAAATAAATGAATGAGAATAGGGATGATTAGCAAAAATAAAGCGTAAAGAATTTCAGGGTGCTTAAATTGCATTGGTCAAATAGATTTGTCAAAAATAGTAAATTACTATAAAATATAACGTAAAAATAATAGGAAAATAATATAGTATTTTTAGTAAGGATGCGTTAATAGGTTAGACTTAATAAAAAACTTAAATGATATACTGATGAAAAACAGCTTTTTACTTACAATTATCATAGTATTTATAGTCACTTTCTCTGTACAATCACAGAACATGACAAATGACAAGCTTGAAAAAATTATTTATGTTGTTGCTGATAGTTTGCGTGGAGATACTGGTAATTGGCAGTTTATGATTAAAGAGCGGATTTTAGTTTGTATTACTGATAAAAAAAATAACAGAATGCGTATTATGTCACCAATTATTGAGCAAAAAAAACTGGCTTATATTGATATGCTTAAATTGATGGAAGCTAATTTTCATACTGCTTTAGATGTAAGGTATGCAATTTCAGATGATTTATTATGGTCGGTATATACCCACCCACTTAAAGAATTGAGTAAAGAAGAGTTGTTGAGTGCAATAAACCAAGTTTATGCTGCAGCAATTACCTATGGTACTACTTATAATAGTACGGGCTTGACTTTCCCAAATAGAAAAGAGGAAAAAGAAAAGGCTGCTAAAAAGAAAATATAATCTCAACTCGTATTTCTACCTTTATGTATTTAAAAAAGAGCAATATTATTTTAAGGATTAAGTAAAATATTGCATCCTTTTTATTTAGTTATTAACAATTTCTTATTTTTTCATATTTTAGTGTTAGTTTTAGAGACTAAAATTAATTAGTAACTAAACATTTAATCTATGAAATTAACATTACGCTATGCTACAAAACATGTAGCAATTCTTATTTTACTTTCTGTTTTTTCGTACAATGCGTACGGACAGCAGCTAAAGAGAACACATGATCCCAAAGTTAATAAAGGACATCAACTTTATAAACAAACAAAAATTTATGACAATAATGCTCAATCTGGTTCAGAAACAAGACCTCAGCCAGTAGGAGATAAAGCATCTGACAGGTATGATTATGAATTTAATAGAGTCAAGAATCCTTATACAGGAAAAATTCCAGAACAGATTAAAAGGTTAGAAGTAGAGTTTTCTAAAACAATAAATGTAACTAATGAATTAAAGAAGTCTACAAACAACAAAAAATATTCTTATTGGAAAAATAGAGGGCCTCATAATGTTGGTGGTCGTACAAGAGCATTAGCAATTGATCGTTCTAATGAAGATATTATTTTTGCTGGAGGAGTTTCTGGTGGTTTATGGAGATCTAGCGATGCTGGGGAAACATGGAAAAAAGTCACAAACAATAAGCAATCGCCAAGTATTACAAGTATTGTTCAACATCCAACGCATAATAATATTTGGTATTACACTTCAGGTGAGCGTTCTGGGAATTCAGCGACTAGTAGTAGCTTTTATGCAGGAACAGGTGTTTATAAATCAGTTAATAATGGTAGATCTTGGAAATTGTTAAAAGGTACTGATGATGGAGATATTACTAGAATTTCTCCGTTAGAACTCACAAATTCTATAGCGATTAATCCTGTGAATAATGATATCTATATAGCTACATTTAATGGTGTTCTAAGATCTCAAGATGGAGGAGAAAATTTTGAAGATGTTTTGGCTGGTGGTTTTGATAGCTGGACAGAAGTTATTACAACTCCTAGTGGGAAAATTTATGCTACAGTAGATTTTTTCGGAGACCCAAATACAGGTTTTTTTACATCTACAGATGGTGATACGTGGACAAATATTTCACCTACAAATATTACAAGTTTTTTTAATGGAAGAACAGTAATGGCTTATGATCCGTCAGATGAAAATATAGTTTACTTTTTTTCTGAAAATTTAGCTTCGTCAACAACACCATTCTTATTAAAGTATAATGCTTTAGCGGAGACACCAGAAGAACAATGGACAGATTTAAGTGCGAATTTACCAATTAATATTGGAGGCAGAGTAGGTAGTTTAAATCTTCAAGGTCATTATAATATGTTTATTAGAATTAAGCCAAATGATTCAAATTTTATAGTATTAGGAGGAACCAATCTATATAAGTCAACAACGGGCTTCACTACACCAGCGGGTCAAGAAAGTTGGATAGGAGGGTATTCACCTGACAATAATGTAAGTGTATATAAAAATCATCATCCTGATCAACATAATTTTATATTTTATCCTTCAAACCCTAATAAAGCATTATCAGCAAATGACGGTGGTGTTCAAGTAACTGAAGATATTACCACTGAATTTGAATATAATGAACCTGTTGAGTGGATTTCGTTAAATAATGGCTATTTGACTACACAACCTTATGTGGTTTCTTTTGACCCAAGTGCTAATAGTGATGCTTTATTAGCAGGTTTTCAAGATAATGGAACTTGGTATACAGATTCAACAAATGGTGAAGTAGGTTGGGAAGAAGATTTTGGAGGTGACGGATCATACAATGCAATTTCAGACAGAGGTAGCACAAGATATGTTTCAACTCAATTTGGAAATATTTATCGTTTTAATTTTGATGATGATGCAAACTTCACATCATTTGCAAGAATTCGTCCTGCTATAGCATCTAATCTGAGTTTTATCAATCCTTTTGTATTAGATCCTAATAATGATAATATTATGTATCTACCAGACGGAAATAGAATACTGAGAAATAATAATTTGGATGAAGTACCAGGGGGTACTTTTGCTTTTGCAACAAAAAATTGGGTAGCTCTGTCTCAAACAACAGCTCCTAACACTATAACTGCATTAGATGTTTCAGCGTATCCTCAGGCTAATCGTTTATATTATGCTACCAGAAGAGGAGAAATTTTTAGAATGGATAATGCAAATATAGACAATCAACAAGTGATAGATATATCTACAGGAAAAGGAATGCCTCCTGGGTATGTTAGTAATATTACTGTCAATCCTTCTAATAGTGATATGGCTATGGTTGTTTTTTCTAATTATGGAATACCTAGCTTATTTATTACTGAAGATGCAGGTGAAACTTGGACAGACATCAGTGGTAACCTAGAAGAGAATGCTGATGGTACTGGTAATGGTTCTTCAGTACGTTGGGCAGCATTTTTAGGAAATGGACAAGGGTACTTTGTAGGAACTAGTACAGGTCTATATTTTTCTAGGCGATTAAAAGGAAGTAGTACTAAATGGTATAGAGAACCTTTTAAAATTGGAAATGCTGTTGTTGGACAGGTGAAGACTAGAAAAGATGGATTTATTGCTATTTCTACTCATGGTAATGGTTTGTTTAGTGCAAAACTTCCAATATTTGATAAATATACAGTGCTTGAGCCTAGTTTGCATGTAGCTTACTTTTTAGAAGATTACAGTGTAGATCGAAATAGTCCTGATACAAGTATTGATGTAACAGATCTATTTGTAAGTGAGCGTGATGATTACCCTGTAAATAATATTGAAGTTACAAATTCAAACCCTGAATTAGTAACTGCTGTATTAGATGGCAATACATTGACAATAAGTTATGTCACTGATGCTATTGGTGTCGCTACGATAGGTTTAGTAGCTACTGCTGGAGAGGAAACTGTTTCTGAAGGTTTTACAGTTACAGTTAACGAGCCTGCAATTTATGAGCAGGTTGAAGAAGTTGTAGCTTCAGCTCCATCACAATTATTTATTGATTTTAATGGACTCGTACAATCTTCTGATGATTTTGTAATTCCAGAAGGAAGTGTATGGACTATCAATAGAGTTTTAGCTTTTGGAGGTAGCGGAGGTTCGCCTATTTTTGATAGTGCAACGGTAGTTATTTATTCAGATACAAATGGAAAACCAGGAGAAGAAGTATTTAATAGTGGTTCAATCGTACCGACTTCTGCAGAAGATGATTCGAATTTAAATTTAACTTTACCTGAAGCCGTTCAGTTAGAAAGTGGCTCGTATTGGATTTCTATATATGCGAATTTAGTTTTTGATACAAATGTTGGTAATCAGTGGTTTTGGTATACTCAAGAGCATTTAAATGGACAAGAAAGTCAATTTAAAGATGATTTAGATTTATTTGGTACAGGAGCTTTAGATTGGACAGCTACTTCTACAGCTCTTAATAGAGAACCTGCTGATCAGGTTTTCCAAATATTTGGAATGTCTAGTGATTCATCAACTTCTGACAATCAATATGAATCTGCTTTAGCCACTATAGATGCTAGTATAAAAACGATTGCTTGGCCAAACCCTTCTACAGATCAATTTAATTTTAATGTAGAAACTTTGAGTAAGAATAATGATAAGGTGTCAATTAAAATTTATAATTTAAGAGGACAATTAGTTTTTCATAAAGACAATTTATTGAGTAATAAAACTTTCTCTTGGAATGCTTCTAGTGCTTCTGCAGGGATTTATATTGTTAGTATTAAAGGTAAAAACTTTAAATATAACGGTAAGATAATTAAACAGTAAATTTTCTAATTAATTTATAAAAAAAGGATGTTAAAATATTTTAACATCCTTTTTTTTATTTAAAAAAATAATTTAACGGAGTAAATTATTTCTTTACTTTTTGTTTAAGTATTGCAATATCGATAACTTCTTTCATCGTATCTACATAATGGAATTTCAATCCTTTTAAGTATTGAGGTTTTATTTCTTCAATATCTTTTTGATTATCCTTACACAAAATTATTTCTTTAATATTTGCTCTTTTAGCAGCTAATATTTTTTCTTGAATACCACCAACAGGTAATACTTTACCACGTAAAGTAATTTCACCAGTCATTGCTAATTTAGATTTTACTTTGCGTCCTGTAAATACAGATACTAATGAAGTTAACATAGTAATACCTGCACTTGGGCCATCTTTTGGAGTAGCACCTTCAGGTACGTGAATATGAACATTTTTCTTCTCTAAATCGTCAATAGTTACACCAAATTCTTTAGCATTTGCTTTGATGAATTCCATGGCAATGGTAGCAGATTCTTTCATTACTTTACCTAAATTACCAGTAATGCTAAGATTCCCTTTTCCTTTTGATGTGATAGATTCTATAAACAGAATATCACCACCAACACTTGTCCATGCTAAGCCTGTAACCACACCAGCTACTTCATTATTCTCATATTTATCACGTTCTAAACGTGCAGGGCCAAGAATTGTTATGATGTCTTCATTAGATATTTTAGTATTGTAATCTTGTTCCATTGCAATTGACTTTGCAGCATAACGTACAACTTTAGCTATCTTTTTATCAAGTCCTCTTACGCCAGATTCACGTGTATAACCTTCAATAATTTTTTCTAATTGAGCTTTACCAATTTGTATGTGCTTAGAATTTAATCCATGCTCCTTTAACTGTTTAGGTAATAAATGCTTTTTTGCAATTTCAATTTTTTCTTCAATGATATAGCCACTAACATTAATCAACTCCATTCGATCTCTCAAAGCCCAAGGAATAGTAGATAGGTTATTGGCAGTAGCAATAAATAATATTTTAGAAAGGTCATAACCAACTTCTAAATAGTTGTCATGAAAGTCAGTATTTTGCTCAGGATCTAACACTTCTAACATAGCAGAAGAAGGATCACCACTGTGACTGCTCGCTAGTTTGTCAATCTCATCCAATACAAAAACAGGATTGGAAGTGCCAGCTTTTTTAAGGTTTTGAATAATCCTTCCAGGCATGGCTCCAATATATGTTTTTCTATGTCCACGTATTTCTGCTTCATCACGCAAACCACCTAAAGACATTCTGATGTATTTTCTTCCTAAAGATTCAGCAACAGATTTTCCTAATGAAGTTTTACCAACTCCAGGAGGGCCATATAAACATATAATAGGCGATTTCATGTCACCTTTTAGTTTTAAAACTGCTAAATGTTCTATGATACGCTCTTTAACTTTGTCTAGCCCGAAATGATCTCTATCTAATATTTTTTGAGCTCGTTTTAAATCGAATTTATCTTTAGAATATTCTTCCCAAGGCAATTCTAGCAATAAATCTAAGTAATTGCGTTGTACTGAATATTCAGCTACTTGAGGGTTCATGCGTTGTAATCTTCCAATTTCTTTATCAAAAGTTTCGCTTACAACTTTGTTCCATTTTTTCTTTTTAGATTTTACCTTCATCTCTTCAATATCCTCATCATAAGAAACACCCCCCAATTCTTCTTGAATGGTTTTCATTTGTTGATGCAAGTAATATTCTCGCTGTTGCTGATCCATATCTTCACGAACTTTCGAATGGATTACATTTTTAAGTTCTAAGCGTTGCAGCTCAGTATCCATCTTTTTTAAAGTAGCCAAAGCTCTGTCTTTCAGGTTGTTGATGCTTAATAATTCTTGCTTTTCTTCAACATTTAAATTCATATTAGAAGAAACAAAATTCACTAAGAATGAATTGCTTTGTATATTTTTAATTGCAAAACCAGCCTCGGTTGGTAGGTTAGGATTTTCCTTAATTATTTTTAAGGATAAATCTCTTATAGAATCTATAATTGCATTAAATTCAGTATCCTCAGCTTCAGGATATTCTTCAATCATTTCTTTTGCATTTGCTTTGATGTAAGGTTCTGTTTGTACAAATTCACCAACCTCAAACCGTTTGGTGCCTTGTATAACAACCATAGTGTTGCCATCAGGCATTTTTAGCATGCGTAAAATTCTAGCTACCGTACCTATATTATGAAGATCTTCTTTTGTTGGACTTTCAATAGCTTCATTGTTTTGAGCAACAACTCCAATAATTTTATTTCCTTTATTCGCCTCTTTAATTAGCTTGATAGATTGATCTCTACCAGCGGTGATAGGTATTACAACACCAGGGAACAATACGGTGTTGCGTAAAGGTAGAATTGGTAGTACTTCAGGTACATTTTCTTTTTTTATTTCTTCTTCATCTTCGGGTGTCATTAATGGAATCAATTCTGAATCCTCATCAAGTATATGCTGTAATGACATACTGTCAATATTTAAAAATTTCGGATTACTCATAAGTTTATTTCGGTCAATATGACATTAAACGTTTTTTCTATAAATTTCATATACAATTCTAAAATAAATAATCAGCTAATAATCAAAAAGTTGAATTTTTTAGAATATGTTTTCACTTAGTAAAGTTCAAGAGTTGTGCCAATACTTATTTGATTTGTTATTATATCGAATAATTAGTAAATGAGTTTTAATAATTACGATACTTCTGGGTAATTTCAAAAACATGAGCTAGAATTTTCTGCTCTTGTTCTGTATAGGTTAAGTGTTTTCTTTGCATAACTACACGTGCAACTTCATTGACTTTATTCATTTTATAAGTGGTAAACCCAGCTGCACCTCCCCAAGAAAATGAAGGGATAAAATTTCTTGGAAAATTACTCCCATAGATATTAGTGCTTACGCCAATTACCGTACCAGTATTGAACATAGTATTTATACCACACTTAGAATGATCGCCCATCATTAATCCACAAAATTGTAAACCAGTTTTAGAAAAACGTTCAGTTTCATAGCTCCATAGTTTTACTTCTGCATAGTTGTTTTTGAGATTTGAATTGTTTGTGTCAGCACCTAAATTACACCATTCACCAAGTACTGCATTGCCTAAATAGCCATCGTGCCCTTTACTTGAATGTCCGAAAATTACAACATTATTTAGTTCACCTCCAACTTTAGATAAAGGGCCAATGGTAGTTGCTCCATATATTTTTGCACCCATTTTTACAATGGAATCATTACATAAAGCAAATGAACCTCTTATTAAAGAACCTTCCATAATAATTGCATTTTTACCAATATAAATTGGCCCTGTAGATGCATTTAATGTAGCAAAAGAAATATCAACACCTTCTTCAAAAAATATTTGTTCTTTATTGATACAATTGACGGTGTCTGGAATGGGTTCTGATTTTCTGCCAACAGTAAGTAATTCAAAATCGGCTTTTATAGCTTTATCGTTTAATGAAAAAATATCCCAAGTGTTTTTTATTTGAATTAATTCATCTTTATAATCAATAGCCTTGTAGGTGTCAAAATTAACTTCTTCTTGAGTATTTCTAGTAAAAAATGCCAGTAATTCACCTTTGCAATAAATCACTTGATTTTCTTGTAAATCAACAATCAATTCCTTAAGCTTTTTTGTAGGTAAGAAAGCGGCATTAATCATGATATTGGTGTCCATTTCTACCATTGGGTATTTTTCTTCTAAATACTCTTCAGTTAGGGTAGTAGTGGTAACTCCTAGGTAGTTTTCCCATTTTTCTCTAATGGTTAAAATACCAATTCTTATATCAGCAACAGGTCTTGTATAGGTAAAAGGTAATAAAGCATTTCGTACTGACCCATCGAATAAAATATAATTCATTTAGCAAAATTTTTGGACAAAGGTAAGTAACTACTTTAGTTAAACAAAAGAATGTTTAGGCTTTAGTCTATTTTTAGACTCATTATCTAAATTGGTATTGAAACCTTGTTAATAATATATTGTAGAGTACTTTATAACCTGAGTTCGGCTTAAGCTTTGATCTGCAGACTGTAAAGAAAAGGTGAGATTTGAAATG
>JAMONB010000079.1 GCA_027066745.1 Flavobacteriaceae bacterium | reverse complement strand
TATAATACAGAAAGATTACATTCTAGTTTAGGTTACTGTACACCTCTAGAAATAGAATTAAAACTAAAAGGAATTATTAACAAAGCTGCTTAAATTAAAATTGTACCAAATTTACTAGGTAGTCCAAAAGTCATAAGCAGGAAGTACAGAGCATAATATAACTTTTATGTTATTAGCTCTTGCTAATTCGATCATAGATATAATGTTATCTACATTCATTTCAATTGATGAAGGGCCCGTATTCTCAGCAATATCATTTATTCCTGCTAATATAACTACAGCTGTAGGCTTTAAATTAATAACATCTTGTCTAAAACGCAATAGCATTTGAGGAGTCGTTTGTCCGCTAATACCTCTATTTATATATGGTTTATTAGTGAAAAAACCAGGTTGTATTTTTAACCAACTTTCAGTAATTGAATTTCCCATAAAAATAATCCGATATTCACCTATTTTAGGTATTGTTAATTCAGAATTTTCTTTTTGAAATCGATTTAAATTAGCCCAATCTTGGGCATAGGAAGACTCTAAAAAAAGAATACCTCTATTCAAGAACTTAACGCAACAAATCTAAATTTATAGATTTGTAAATATGACACGCAAAAAGAATAGTAGCCGATTTCGGAAGTAGAATTTTTCAGTTTTCTACTAATTTTTATACGGGCTACAATGTTCATGTTTACTAGTATTTCGGCTATTATTTTTATACTTTGTTGTGCATTCTTACTTATTTTATTAATTCATTTACCTTATCGAATATTGGAAGTACATTTTTAAAGTCTTCCTTTCTCAATTCATTTAAACTATTTGCAAAATCTCTTTTTTTGCCATTAAATACAATTATTTCTCCTCCTCCTGTAATTTGCTCTTTTTTGAAAAAGCTATTTAATGAATCAACACCATAAAACAATAACTCAATAGGAAGGATAGATTTATTCTTATAAGTAACATTATCTGATTTTATAATCTGTTTAATTATACTTTCATTCTCTGGAACTGGTAACAGAAGGGCATAAGCATTTTTTGTTTTGTGTTTAATAGTTAGTGCTTTCTTTGGATTTTCTTCAATAACAGAATATTTCTTTTTTAATCCACCCCAAACATTATACCCTTCTTGGTCAAAGTCAAAAAGAGAAATAAATGTCTTTTCTGGATAATTTGAAAATATTCCGTCTTGTGCATCTTCTGCTCTTCTAAAAAGATTACCAAGAAATGAAGCATCAAAACAATCCTGAATAAAAAAAGGCATATTTGTTTCAAACAATTTATTCCAAGCTGTTTCAAGTATTATTTTATCTGTAATGCCTTCTGTGAATAAAATAGGTAAGTCAGTGTGAGCAATATTATAATTAATGCCAGTATAAGTATCTTCATTATTCATTGTAGCAATCCCCTCTGTTAGTATATTTATTGCATTTGACTTTCTTTCTTTCTTAATCTTTTGCGCTCCATTTTTTTCTATAATATATATTGATGCTTCTGGACTTAGTGCAACTGTGGTAGGTGAATGTGTAGCCATAATAACCTTAAACCCTTGTTCTTCAATAAATAAATTTTCCAAAACATTTAATAATCTGTTTATCATTGAAGGGTGAAGTGATGAATCTACTTCATCTAATAATAAAACTCTTGGGGTAATCCTATTTTTTCTGGTTTTATATATAAAAAGGGAAAGTGCAATTAATGTTTTTTCACCTGATGAAAGTTGGTCAAAATTTGTTGTGTACCTTTTTTCTTTATGGATTAAGCTTATTTGAATTTTAATATTTTTTTTGTCAACTCCAAGAAATTGTTGATTCGTATTTGTATTTAAAAAATATCCGTTGCAGTCATATTCTGATAATACATCATTTATTTGCTCAACTGGAGATAATCCATTTTTCTCAAGAAATTTATCTGCATCTAAAAACTGTATTTTTTGGTTATATTCAGTAGCTTGAATTTTATTTAAACTATTTTGAGTCTTTTTTAACTGATATTCTTTCTCTTCATTAGCAATATCTTCAAGGAAAAGATTTGGGGATTCAAAGTCATTTCCATTAAGATTTAAAATATTTTTATTTTTTACTGAACTTTTTAAAAACTTAAATAAATCTTCATCTTCTTCTCTAAGATATTCTTCAAGTGAATCCTGAACATTATTAAACTTTGTTTTTAGTTTGTCATAAGTAATGTCATCAATATTGCCATTTGCATTTTGCAGGTATTGATGAGTAAATTGAAAAAACTGAGGAGAAAAAGATTTCTGATTTTTTAGAATAGCATTTAGAATATTTTGCTCCTTTTTATATTCTTTAAGTAACTCAAAATCCTTTTTATTACCAAAATATTGTTCGAAATTAAAGTTAGGTTGTTGAGCAAAATTATAGATTAATTGCCAAACTATTGATTCTTGTATTTCACTAAACCTAGGTTTTAGTTTATTATAAGTAATATCATCAATATTACCATTTGCATTTTGTAGATATTGATGAGTAAATTGAAAAAACTGAGGAGAAAAAGAGTGTTGATTATTTAAAATAGCATTTAGAACATTTTGTCCCTTTTTGTATTCTTCAATTAATTCAAAGTCCTTTTTATTGCCAAAATACTGCTCAAAATTAAAATTTGGTTGTTGAGCAAAATTGGCAATTATTTGCTCAGATGGAGTCTTTTTTTGAGCAACTGACTGTATAGCCTTACTCTTATATGTTTGTATTTTTTTAAAAAATTGTTGCTTTTCATTATTCCAAGAGTTTAAGCGATTTTGAAACTTGGGATTTTGTTGAAGGTTACCGGTAAAAATAGTAAAGTCATTATAATTATAATATACTATTTCAGACCTATCAACTCCTTCGATTTCAACATGACCTTGTTTTATTGCATTCAGTAAATGTGTCTTACCAGAACCATTTTTCCCTGTAATAATAGAAAAATCATTAATTTTTATTGTATCAAATCTTGATATTGAAATATATGGTTGCTTAAATTTTATTTTCATCTTTTTCTTTTGTGGTTTGATTTAGGTTCGGTATGATGCACAACTTGTATTAACACAACAAAAAGTGTTGTTTAGATAAACAATTAAATACTTTTTTATTGGCTATTTTGTGTGTTTTTTGCAATTTTATTGTTCTCTAAAGTACATAAAATATTTAATATACCCTTTTTTAATGGGGAGAATAATTGAACCTATTGTTGTAATGAATTTTTAGTTTAAAAGACTTCTGTTTAAGATGTAATAAAAATTGGTTTAAAACTTAAAAACTCTTGGAAATCAAAAGATTAACAAGGGTTTTAGTGCTGAAGACGGGTTCTGACGGCTATCGGAATGAACCCGTTTAGGCGTATCTTATTTTTAATTTTTCTACTTTGTTGATAAAAATATTTATAATAAACAGAGGTTAATATTAAAGCAATTTACGGTGAATTGAAAATTAAGAACAGGAAACTTTATAACGACTTTCTTTCAAAAGCAAAAAAGAGGTAAACACTTGTATTTCACCTTAAAAAATACTATATTATACATTAATAACATATAACAATGACAA
>JAMONB010000078.1 GCA_027066745.1 Flavobacteriaceae bacterium | reverse complement strand
CTAAGGAGAGTTTTAAGGCGTTGATTAGCTATACATAGTTTTAGTACGATTTTAGCAATAGAATAGTGTGAAAAATTATCTAAAAGTTAATAAACAAATTTTACCTCTTCAGGAAACAGGAGGTTTCGACTTCCTGTTTCTATTTAAAGTACAGGTTCTTACCGTTGCAAAATGGTATAAACTAAGGAGAGTTTTAAGACGTTAGTTAGCTCTGAATAATTTTAGTATGATTTTAGCAATAGAATAGTATAAAAGATTATTTGATAAGCTAAGGAAGCCATCTTAAACTCTTCAGGAAACAGGAAGTTTCGGCTTCCTGTTTCTATTTAAAACTAACTGCTGTGAAATATAGAAAGAGATTTTTACCTTTGTTGGTATTTATCCAATTGGAAGTTTTTTAATATTATAATTTATTCAGGTTAATTCTTGATGATACCATAACAAGTAAATACTTCAAGGTTTATTCTATAGTTAAAATTATAAAATTGAAATCTCCAAATTGAAACAGGGATACGTGAAGTATTCCTGTTTCTATTTTGGCACTATATCTTTCATAAAAAAACTCCCTTTCTTCCTTCAACTAATAATTATCATCAGGAAAATAAAAAATTTATGATGTTCAATTAAATCTTCTCGATCCTAGAATTCATGTATCTTCAAATAAAGATGGTTTTTGAGTTTGTAACAAGAAGACTATTAGATATCTGGAAAAACAGATTGAAAAACGAAAAAATGAATTAAAGCCATATTTATAATAAAAGAAGAACTTTTTAATTTTAAAACATAATATTATGGTAGACCATAGATTTTAAATCTTTTGGAAGTCCCGCTCTAATATCTTCTAATTCACCTAAGGAAATGTATTTTCTTAATGCAATAAATGTAGCAATAATATAATTTTCTGCAATTTCATCAGATTCAAAATCATATAATGAAGTTGCCCCGTCAAATTCTCGTATTTGATCAATAAGTTCAGTCATGTTTCTAATTTTATTCTTTTTACGACTTGACCACCCATTTACATATACTGCTTTTAAAAACATGGGGAATTGAGCTATAAGTTGTAATGACTCTTCCATTGGTATTACTTCTCGCAATCCATGCAAAATTGAAGATAAAATACGTCCAGCCTTAGCTGTATCTCCGTCAAGGTTTAATTGTTTTGTATAATCTTTTAGAAATATATTTCCTTCAACTGCAAATTGATTAAAATTTAGGATCATAGCATCTTATTTTTAGCTTAAAATTTATAAATATTCCATTTATTATTTTTAGTCTTTACAGCTATTAAACGAGCTGTTATAAATTTAGAATAAAAACTAGGAGGTGTATTATTTTTTATTTTAGATGGAAGACTATTTCTAGCATTATCTAAATATTTAATTAAAGATCCTGATATATCTATAACATACTCTTCCAACTTATAAGTAACCACTTGTTTACCTAACACTCCATTATTACCCATAACATTTTTAGCAAACTTTATTATTATAGCATGTCCATTTTTAAATTTTGTAGCATTTAAATATTGGGGTTTGATAATTTCTTCACCTAAACTATTAATATAACCATAATAATAAACCCCTTTAACCAACCTTCTAATTAAACACCTATCATCATTAAATAATGGATATGCATCTGAATAATCTTTATTAGAAGTCATAACTATATCATTTCTAAAATCAATTACTTTTTCACCATCTTCATTAATAAATGCCCATTGATTACTTTTCTTAACTGCTGCTAAGCCATCGTGAAATGGAGCAACATAATCTACATCACTCAAAATTTGACTATACCCAAAAGAATAAACGAAAAGAAAACTGACTAAAACTACTAGGTTTTTCATAATTATATTTATTTAAATATTAATGATATAAATATATGATTTAATAATGTTTTACGACATGACATCCATCATACATCAAATTAAATCAGTGACATACAGGCAATATCGAGCTGATATATATCATTTGGTTTTTGATGTTTAGTATTTAACTTTAAGGCATAATTAAAATGAATTATTAACTTTAAAACTAAATGCTATGTCTCTAATTAAATTTAACGACCGGTTTCCTTGGAACAACTCTGTATTTACTAACTTTTTAAATACAGATGATTTTTTTAATAACGATTTCTTTGCAAAAGATAGTTTAATGCCTGCAATGAACGTTAAAGAAAATGATGATGACTTTGAAATTGAACTTGCTGCACCAGGATTTTTAAAAGATGATTTTAATGTAATTATAGATAATAATGGACTTCATATTTCTGCTGAAAGCAGTAAAAAAGAAGAAAAAGAAATAGAAGATGGTTATCTACACAAAGAGTTTAGTTACAATTCATTTAAAAGATCTTTAAGATTGCCAGAAAATATAAATCAAAATGAAGAGGTAAAAGCCAAATACAAAAATGGAATATTAAAGCTTAGCTTATTGAAAAAAGAAGTAGCAAAAGTATTACCAGAAAAAGTAATAGAAGTTAATTAATATTGTAAGCAGGAAGTATTTATAGTTTGCTTCCTGTTTTTTCTAAACTAAAAAACAGAAATAATGAAAATTAAAAAAGATTGGGTTGGTAAATTACCAAGTACTGATGAAATACATAATGATTCTAAGCTATGGTTATCAGAAATTAGTTTTATTAAAGATGAAATACGTTTTTTAAATCATTTATTAAGCTCAAATTATATTGACTTTTTAAGTACTGGTATGCGTAAAAAAATAGATACTTTAGTAAAAAAAATAGATGATGAAAAAAAGATAGGAAATATTCTATTTAAGGAAATTAAACACCACGAAAGAACACTATATAACTTAATCGAAACTAAACAATTTTCTAACAAAACAAACTTTATAGAAACTCATAAAAAATTTGAAAGAGAAATCTTTATCTATTCAAAAAAATATAAAAAACTAAAAAGAAATATTTTTAAAATTGTTGAAGATATTATGCGAAAAAAGGAACAAAAAATATTACTTTAACATTATAAAAATAACCTTAAGGATGCATTATCAGTAAAGGTACTCTACTATTATATATAATCTCATCGGTTGTAGAGCCTGAAATTAAACGTTTAAAAAAAGATTCTTTACTTATGATTGTAGCCATTAAATCTACATGTTTTATTTGAACAAAACTATCAATAGCGATATCTATAGGTACATTTTCTATTTCATAAAAGCTATGACTAATTCCTTTAAAAAAATCATCCATATCAATCTTTTTTTCTTTAGAAGAATAAATATCTTCCTCATTTTCAAATGTGAGAATATTTAGTTCTGAATTAAACTTAGAAATAATAAGCATAAGTGGTTTTAAAAACTTTTTATTAAGCTTAACATCTGCATTTACAGCAAAAACAATAGAATTAATAGTTTTATATTTATAATTTTCTGGTATTACCAATACAGGGCAATCAACATTTCTAATAACACTCAATGTATTACTTCCAAAAATCACTTCTTTAGTTCCACTAGCTCCGTTAGTTCCCATTACAATCAAATCAATATTCTTAGATATAACAACCTGATTTACTGAATTTAAAAAAGAATCATAGTCACAAATTCCATCAAAAGAATATGCTTCATCCTTATATGTTTTTTCAAAACCGTTAACCATTTCTGATAAAACTTCTTTAGGTTTTTTAATAATAGAATTATATACAGATGATGTTGTTAAAGATGTCATTAAATTACTTGTGGTATAGCCAGAAACTTTCTGAACAATAAGTATAAAAAAATTACATTTGTTGCTACTAAAAAATTGCAATGCATAATCTATAGCATTTTGTGCTTTCTCTGAAAAATCGGTTAATAAAAGAATGTTTTTCATAATTAGACAATTACGATACCCAAATATACTAAATACAGCTAATAATCTTAATGACAAATATCATTCAGTTATAGTTATAACTTTACTACTTTTGCCTACAACTATTTTTTATGTCAGAAAGTACATTAATTCAAAAATATAACGTTCCAGGTCCTCGTTACACTAGTTATCCGACAGTTCCATTTTGGGATAAAGAAGGTATAAGTGCTAATGACTGGATCAAATCTTTACAGCTATCAATTACTGAAAGTAATGATACTAAAGGTATAAGTATATACATTCACCTACCCTTTTGTGAAAGCCTGTGTACGTTTTGTGCTTGCCATAAACAAATCACCAAACGCCATGAATTAGAGTTACCATATATCAAGACCCTCTTGAAGGAATGGGGAATGTATTTAAATTCATTCTCAAAAAAACCTATATTAAGAGAATTACATTTGGGTGGTGGTACACCAACGTATTTCAATATAACAAACCTTTCTAAATTACTTAATGGTATTTTAAATACTGTTGATTTACATAAAGATTACGAATTTAGTTTTGAAGGTCACCCTAATAATACCACTAAAGAACATCTACAAACATTATATGATTTAGGCTTTACAAGAGTGAGTTATGGAGTTCAAGACTATGCTATAAAAGTACAAAAAGCTATCAATAGAATTCAACCATTTAAAAATGTGAAGAACGTAACTGACTGGGCAAGAGACATTGGTTACAACTCAATAAGTCATGATTTAATTTTCGGATTACCTTTTCAAACCGTAAATGATATCATTGATACCATTAAAAAAACGGTTGAATTAAAACCAGAACGGATTGCATTTTACAGTTATGCACATGTTCCATGGATTAAAGGTGTCGGGCAAAGAGGTTTTGATGAAAATGATTTACCTAAAGATAGCTCAAAAAGAGAATTATATGAGTTAGGAAAACAATTACTTATAGATTCAGGCTATGTAGAAACAGGAATGGATCATTTTTCTCTACCAACAGATTCATTATATAAAGCTTTTGAAAATTTAAATCTACATCGAAATTTCATGGGTTACACTACTAATGATACACAATTGATGATTGGCTTAGGTATGTCGGCCATAAGTGATTCTTGGTATAGCTTTGCACAAAACGAAAAATCTTTAAAAGATTATCAGAAACGTGTAAATAATAATGAATTACCAATTTTCAAAGGGCATTTATTAACTGAAAAAGATTTAATTATAAGAAGACATATCTTAAATTTAATGTGCCATTTTAAAACTTCTTGGAAAGATGATCAACTAAAATTTACTGAACTTACTCAAACCTTAGAGCGTTTAAAGGAATTAGAAAAGGATGGCTTGCTTCTAATTACTGACACGGAAATTAGTATTCCTAAAGAGGCTAGAGCCTTTGTAAGAAATGTATGTATGGCATTTGATTTACGCTTGGTAGAAAAAAAACCAGATACTAGGCTGTTTTCTATGACGGTATAATTTAAAATACCAAAACCAAATTATATAGAAGCAGGTTTAAATTTTTGAGTAAAACTTTTAGGTTTTATCTTTTTACAAAAAAATGTGGGTTTCTCCATTTCTTACTTCGTCTGTTAAATCTTTAATTGTTTTTAATGTTAACTGCTCAATCAATTGTTTTTTAACAGGAGAAACTGCATGGTGAATAGGACAAGGGTTTTCATCTCCACATACAGGTAAACCCAACATGCATTCATAAAACTTACTCAAACCATCAATACTCTCAACTATAGTGATTAATGAATTCATAGTATTTTCTTCAGTCAAATAAAACCCTCCATTTCTACCTTTCACAGAAGAAACCAACGCTCTTTTTGTCAATATCTGTAGTGTTTTTGCTAAGAATGGTGCTGGTACATCAATAGCTTCAGCAATACTTATAGGGCTATATTTTTTTGATTTACTAGAATGGAGTGATAAATATAAAACCGCTCTTATGGCATACGTACTAGACTTTGATAGCATAATTGTTAATATTTAAAAGATAAATATATCTTTTTTCATGACAAATGTCATGTTTATACTTTATAAAACGTTTAACTTTGTGAAAAATTAAACCAAAAATACAATAATAATCCAAAAATCAATAAAATGAAATCAAAACAATTTATCCTTATCTTATTGTCTTTGTCTTTATTCATTGCATGTAAGAATGATCAAAAGGCAACAACAGAGACAAACACTGAAACAGAAACGAAAACTGAAGTAGCTACAGCAACAAAGACTGATGGTCAAGGTCAATCTGGAGTAGCACAAGGCGATGGTGAAGATGCTAATGTACTACAAGTTGCAATGACTTATAAAGATAAAGAAGGTAATATGCCTTTTTCGACTTTGGTTGCAGCGGTTAAAGCAGCAGGTGTTGAAGATGCTTTAGTAAATGCTGGGCCATTAACCGTATTTGCTCCTGTTAACAGTGCTTTTGCTAAAATTCAAGACACCGTTGACGAATTATTGAAACCCGAAAATAAAGAGGCTTTGGCAAATGTTTTAATACATCATGTTGCTCCTTCAAACTTTCCTATCAAAAAATTAAAAAAAGAAGCTAAAAAAGGACGTAAATTATATATGGCTTCTGGAAAATCTGTAACCGTAGAAAATAAAGATGGTAAAATATTTGTTGGAGGTACAGAAATCTTAATGTCAGTAAAAGTGAGTAATGGGTGGATTCATGTTGTTGGAGATGTATTAGTCCCTACTGATAAATAAATGTTTAAAAAAAACAATAAAATAAGAAGGATGTTAAAGCCTTTTTATAGTATTTTTACGCTAAAATAATTAAAATATTTAATCAAAATGAAAATTAAAATTTTTGCACTATTAATTGCCTCAACATTCATATTTACAAGTTGTGGAGATGGAAAAAAGAAAGAAGATGTACCAGCTAAAGAGGAACCAGCTAAAGAGGAAGTTACAACAACTTCTGAAAAAATAGATTTAACTGCTCCAACACTAGACAATAAAGGAGTCGGTCCTGTTAAAAATCTGACACTAGATGCAATTGACGAAAAATTAGCTGAAAAAGGCAAAGAACTTTATAAAACCAATTGTACAACTTGTCATAAATTTAAGAAAAAAGTTGTAGGTCCTCCTTTAAAAGGTGTTACAAAAAGACGTTCTCCAGAATGGATTATGAATATGATGTTAAACCCTGAAGTTATGGTAGAAAAGGATCCTGTAGCTAAAGCATTGTTAACCGAATACCTTAGTCCAATGTCTAATCAGAGTTTGGCTGAAGATGATGCCAGAGCAATTTTAGAATATTTTAGATTAAAAGATAAATAACAATAAAAATCAACAATTATTAATCAACAATTATAAATCAAAATGAAAACATTTATTAAATCAATTTTTCTATTTGCACTTTCTGCCGTATTTATGGTAAGCTGTGCTCCATCAGAAAAGAAAGGTAGTAAAAGTAACAAAGGTGCTTTGGCTGGTAATGCTGCTGAAAAGGTATATGTAGCTCCAGGCGAGCTCGACTCTCACTATGCATTTATCTCTGGTGGGTTTAGTGGGCAATTAGCTGTATATGGTTTACCTTCTGGTAGATTATTTAGAGTTATCCCTGTATTTTCACAAGATCCTGAAAAAGGATATGGTTATAGTGAAGAAACTAAACCTATGCTAATGACTTCTCATGGTTTTGTGCCTTGGGGAGATTCTCATCACCCTGATATTTCTCAAACTGAAGGCTCTGTAGATGGTCGCTGGATATTTATCAATGAAAACAATACACCACGTATTGCAAGAATTTCTTTAAAAACGTTTGAAACAGAAGAAATTATTGAAATCCCTAACTCAGCTGGTAACCATTCCTCTTCTTTTGTTACTGAAAATTCTGAGTATGTAGTTGCAGGAACTCGTTTTTCTGTGCCGTTTCCTCAAAGAGACATGTCTATTAAAGATATGAAAGGTAACTTTAGTGGTGCTTTATCATTTTTGAAAATTGATCCAGAATCTGGTGAAATGAATATTGCATTCCAAATTAAAATGCCTGGTTTTAATTATGATTTATCTCATCCTGGTCGTGGTAAGTCTCATGGATGGTTCTTCTTCTCTACGTATAATACTGAAGAAGCAAACTCATTATTAGAAAATAATGCTTCTCGTAATGATAAAGATTTTATTGCTGCAATTAACTGGAAAAAAATTGAAGAGTATGTAGCTAATGGTGGTGGTAAAAAAGTACCTGCAAATTATGCCCATAATACATGGGATGACAATTCACATACGGCTACTTCTGTAATGAAAAAAGAAGTCTTAGTTGTTGAGCCAAAAGATGTGCCTGGAGCTATTTTCTTTTTACCTACAGCAAAATCTCCTCATGGTTGTGATGTTGACCCTACAGGTGAATATATTATTGGTAATGGTAAATTAGCTGCTGCAATGACAGTACATTCTTTTACTAAATTACAAAAAGCAATTGCTGATAAAGCTTTTGATGGTGATGCTTATGGTATTCCTATCATTAAATTTGAAGCTGTTAATTACGGTTCTGTTGAACCTGGTGCTGGTTTAGGTCCATTACATACAGAGTTTGATACAAGAGGTAATGCATATACTACTTTCTTTATTTCTTCTGAAGTTGTAAAATGGAATGTTAAAGATTTAAAAGTACTTGATAGACATAAAGTTTATTATTCTGTAGGTCACTTAATGATTCCTGGAGGAAACTCGAGAACACCAGATGATAAATATTTAGTAGCAATGAATAAAATAACTAAAGACCGTTATTTACCAACAGGACCTGAAGTTTGTCAGTCTGCTCAACTGTTTGATATCTCTGGTGAAAAAATGGAGTTATTATTAGATTTCCCAACTATTGGAGAACCTCATTACGCTGCTGGTATCTCGGCTGATAAAATTATGGGTAAAGATGGTAAAAAGACTACAAAAATCTATAAACTAGATGAAAACACTCACCCTTATGCTGTTAAAAGTGAAGCAGAAACTAAAGTTGTTCGTAAAGGTAATGAAGTGCATATATCTATGTCTATGATACGCTCTCACTTTTCACCTGATAATATAGAAGGTGTAAAGGTTGGTGATAAAGTATTTTTTCATGTAACCAATTTAGAACAAGATTATGATGTGCCACATGGTATTTCAATGATTGGTGCAAATACATCTGAATTATTAATCATGCCAGGTAGAACAACAACTTTTACTTGGGAGCCAAAACAAATTGGAGTTTGGCCTTTCTATTGTACAGATTTCTGTTCTGCATTGCACCAAGAAATGCAAGGTTATATTCGTGTTTCTCCTAAAGGTTCTGATATCCCTATCTCATTTACATTAGATGGTGATATTCCAGGTGCAGAAGAAGAATAATATTAAATTTAGATTTTAATACTAAAAATGGGTAATTCATCTAAGCATGATTACCCATTTTACAATTATAATAAAAAGATATTATTATCTTTTGTGTAATGTAAGTCACCTAGTATACTAATATAAAGTAGTAAATTTGTTAATCAATTTCATTTAAATTTTAAATAAATATATATCATGAAAAAGTCTAAAATCATAATGATTATCGGGTCATTATTACTACTAGGTCTATTCGTATTTCCTCTTTGGAATATAACTTTAGAGGCACCTCAATATCCAATTCCTTTGGGAATGGATATTCATATCAATAAATTTTCTGACACTCATGAATTTGATATAAAGAATATCAATTTAATGAATCATTATGTAGGTATGCAATATATACCTGAGACCATTCCTGAGTTCAAAGTCTTTCCTGTTGTGATAGGAATCATGGTACTTCTAGGTGTCATTATAGGGTTTACAGGCAACTATAAATGGTATCTAGGATGGTTTATTTTAATGTCTGCTCTTGGAATTGCTGGAATGTATGATTTTTATCTATGGGAATATGATTATGGTCACACCTTAGATCCTCATGCAATAATGAAATTCAAAAATCCAGATGGGACAAAAATGGGTTTTCAACCCCCTCTATTTGGAACCAAAGATATTCTGAATTTCACTGCACACTCCTACCCTATGCCAGGAGCTTGGTTAATGTTTTCAGGAATGATGTTAACCTTTATAGCATTCTTTGTCGGTAAAAAAGAAGCTAAATAGTAAATAGCTTTTATAAAGTTATACAATTATCACTTTACATAGGTCTAAAACAAGCATATTTAACTTAGAATATGCTTGTTTTACTATATATTTGTTATCCAATTTACTAATACAATTATTAATGAAAACGAAACTAACCGTATTAACATTACTCCTTAGTCTATTCATAGTCACTTCTTGTAAGGTTGAACCAAAAGAAATTAACTATGGTAATGATCATTGCCATTTTTGTGACATGACTGTTGTTGATAAAACACATGCTGCTCAATATGTAACAAAAAAAGGAAAAGCATTTATGTTTGATGCCATTGAATGTATGGTTAATGAACTAAATAGAGATAATAGCGAAGAGAATATGTCTTTCTTGTTAGTTGCAGACTACGCAAATCCTGGTGAATTGGTTGATGCATTAGCTGCTACATATTTAATTAGTGAGAAAATTAAAAGCCCCATGGGGGCAAATCTTTCTGCTTTTAGCTCAAAAAAAACTGCTGAAGAAATGCTTGCAAAAAATGGTGGTGAATTATTGACATGGGAGCAATTAAAAGCAAAACTTTCAAAATAGAATGACGTCAGAAGTTACAAAACAGAAGACTGAATACCTAGACTCTACAAAACAAGGTTGGAGAATCTTATATGGTTTTCTATTACTTTTCTTATTTTCAACAAATTTTCATGCACAAACTAAAACCATAAACGTATGTGCTTCTTGTAAAACAAAAACAATAAAAGATGCTGTTTCTTTTGCAAAAGATGGTGACACTATTTTAGTGAAGAAAGGTTTGTATAAAGAAACCCAAATCTTTGTCAAAAAATCTATACATCTTATAGGGGAAGATTATCCAGTGATAGACGCTGAAAACAAAACGGATAGTGTTTTTGCTATTAGTGCTAATAATTTCAGTATTTCGGGTTTTAAATTTATAAATATCGGAATGAGTTACACCAAAGAAATTGCTGCTATTTTTGTTTCACACAGTAAAAATTTCACATTAAAAAATAATCTATTGAATAATGTTTTTTATGGATTCATTATACAAAGTTCTAAATATGGTTTAATTCAGAATAACAAAGTAACAGGCAATGCCATTGATGAAACCAGTTCAGGAAATGGTGTACATGTATGGAAGTGTAAAAATTTAAGGATTGAACAAAATACCATTACTGGGATGAGAGATGGTATTTATTTAGAATTTGTAAATAAAAGTTTCATTTCAAACAATACAAGTAAGAATAATATTAGGTATGGTTTGCATTTTATGTTTTCTCACTATAATGAATATCATCATAATGAATTTAAAACTAATGGAGCTGGGGTTGCTGTAATGTTTTCTAAGTTTATAAAAATGCATCATAACACCTTTCATTACAATTGGGGTACTGCTGCATACGGCCTACTCTTAAAAGAAATTAATGATGCTGAAATTTATGAAAATATTTTTGAACAAAATACTACAGGTATAAACATTGATGGTTGTAACCGAATCAATTATAAAAATAATCATTTTATTAGAAACGGATGGGCATTAAAATTTACAGGGGGCTGTTATACCAATGTTTTTGAATTTAATAATTTTATGCACAATGCATTTGATTTATCTTATAATAGCAGATTAAACGACAATAAATTTGAAGCCAATTACTGGAGTGAATATACTGGCTACGATCTTGATAAAAATGGTATTGGAGATGTACCCTTTAGGCCTGTAAAATTATTTTCATATGTTGTAAACAAAACTCCAGAAACATTAGTACTATTACGAAGTTTATTTGTTGATATTATTAATTTTTCTGAAAAAGTTTCTCCCGTTTTTACACCAGATAACTTAATGGATAATAAACCATTAATGAAACCCATAAACCCTTTAGAATAGAGAGCAACATAAAAATTATGAAAACAATTTGTGCTAATTCTTGTAATTCATATCTCATATGATAGAAATAAAAAACCTACATAAAAAATTTGGAAAACTCACCGTTTTAGATGGTTTAGATTTAACCATTAACCCTGAAGGATCAGAAGGTGGTATATTTGCTATTTTAGGCCCAAATGGCTCAGGTAAAACTACCTTGATTAAATGTTTATTAGGTATGGTCATACCTAATAAAGGTACCATTTCAATTGCTAAAAAATCTGTTCTAAAAAAATGGGATTATAGAAACAACTTAAACTATTTACCCCAAATTGCCAACTTCCCAGCTAACCTATCAGTTATTGAACTGATTAACATGGTTAAAAATTTACGTCCAAAAGAAGCTCACGAACAAAATTTAATTGACCTTTTTGGGTTACAAGAGTTTTTAAATAAAAAATTGGGTAATCTGTCTGGCGGAACAAAACAAAAAGTAAATTTAGTGTTAACCTTTATGTTTGATAGTGATTTAATTATACTTGATGAACCAACAACAGGCCTAGACCCCATTGCATTAATCCACCTTAAAGAACTTATTGTCAAAGAAAAAGAAAAAGGAAAAACAATCTTAATAACAACACATATTATGAGTTTTGTAGATGAAATGGCTGATGAAATTGTATTTTTATTGGATGGAAAAATTTACTTTAAAGGAAGTGTTGCTAAGCTTAAACAACAAACAAATCAACCAAACTTAGAGCATGCAATTGCCAACTTAATATCTAAATAATATGCTTAAAATATTAAAATATAGTTTTTATGATTTGTTACGTAGTAGATGGAGTTATGTTTACTTTATTTTCTATTTATTTCTAGGTTTTGTGCTCTTATTTTTAAATAATGACATGAACAAAGCTGTAATTACTTTAATGAATATTATTATAGTTTTAACCCCCTTAATCGGAACCATATTTGGAGTAATGTACTACTACAACTCTAAAGAATTTACTGAACTTCTACTAGCTCAACCTATTAAACGAAGTAAAATTTTCATAGGGCAATATTTAGGTATTTCATTATCATTAACCCTCAGCCTAGTATTAGGATTAGGTATTCCTTTTATGATATACGGACTGTCTAAATCTACAGCAATTTTTGATTTTAGTTTACTGATCTTAGTTGGGTCATTTCTCAACTTTATTTTTGTTGCACTTGCTTATAACATAGCTCTATCTACAGAAAATAAAATAAAAGGGTTTGGCTATGCCATTTTATTGTGGTTATTCTTGGCTGTTATTTATGATGGATTGTTTATGATTTCTTTAATTACTTTTAATGAATATCCTTTAGACAAATTCTCTTTATTCGCTACGATGTTTAACCCCATAGATCTCTCTCGAATATTGATTTTATTAAAACTTGATATTTCTGTATTGTTAGGTTATACTGGTGCTGTTTTTAAAGATTTTTTTGGTACAAAAACAGGATCATTTCTTTCATTTTTAGTACTCTGCTTATGGGTGATTTTGCCATTAGCTAGAATGAAAATGAAATTACGTAAAAAAGATTTTTAACACTCTGCATACTTATGATAACACACATGACAAATGTCATTTTTTACTAGAACTACTTATTATACATTTGTGTTGTAAAAGTGAACCTTATTCTGGTAATTTTGGATTTACGTTAACAAAATTTTAATTTACAGAATCATTTGATGATGTAAATTTGCATTTTTTGATTATTTTAGTTTGAAAGGCTGTATCGAAAAATAGATTTTCTATTCGAGACAGCCTTTTTATTACTTATACCAATTTAAATATTTGATGTCGTAAAATAAAATTGCTATTATTTTTTGCAAGGTTGAGACAAAATATTTTAGCATAGCCATAGTTACGATATAATTTTAACGATAATATTTTGAAAAAGAAATTGTTATATACAACGTTATATGTTTAAATTGGTATTAGACATCAACTTATAAACTAATCTTGGATTTCTTGTATTTTTATTTATCCATGCAATTAAGATTGTTGAATCATTAATTGAACTAATAACTGCGTGATTATTATTGGTTTTTAAATCACTTACTTCTCTTTTAATCTTATCTTTTATTGAAGATTTTATTTCTTCTAACACTATTTTAGTGTAACCAATATCCTCTAATTCATAATACATTTCATAAACAACAAAATACTTCCCTACTGCCTCAATCATTTGTGGATGACGTCCTTCAGCACTTAATAATTTTCGTTCATTAAACTTCCCATTATTCTTGGTAGTAAAGAAAATTCCCTTAGTATTATTTGCTGCTGTAAACCATACTGCTGCTAAGTCAGAACCTTTCTGAGCCAGTGATGGACCAGTATGAGGACATCCATTCATATGCCAATTATCATTACTTATAGGTATTGGTTTTGAAAATGTTTTCCCATTATCATCAGATGAAACATAATACATATCTCTAATTTCAACATCACTTAAGGTAAAATTAGTATTTGAAAAATCTTCTGTTTTTTCTATAATATTACGATAAGCCACATGTATCTTTTTATTCTTATCTATATAAATATCTGTTCTGCAGCATTCACAAGTTGAACCAGCAATTGGTATTTCTTTATAAAACCCTTTATCAGTATTTGTCTTTGCAAAATATAGTGTTTTCCCTTTATTATTTTTATGGATTGGTTTTCTGCTGTCTAGCCATGTAATTCCTATTTCTCCATCAGGTAGAATAGAAATATCATAAAAGCTTTGACTATCTGAACTTTCATCAGCTACCAATTTAATTTTATCACTCCATGTTTTTCCTTTATCCGCAGAAATAGTATAATACATTGTACCGCCATACATCGTTTTTCTAGACTTTGATTTCAATCTAAAAATTGCATAGAGAACTCCTTCAGCAGTAACCCCGACTTTAGCCATACTTTCTGCATGCATCTGTAACCCTTTAGAAGGAGGAATAGAAATTGGTTTCATAAATTTTTGAGAAATAGTATCAAAAAATGAAAACTTCAATATATTTTTATTGCTTTCCTTACTCCACTCTGTCCAATTCATCAAAATTTCTGTACCTGAGTTAAATATAAATACACCTTCAGAATTCACTTTTGAATCTGTTAATTTATAGATGGTATCTTTAAAAAGTTCATTCTTAACGTTTATACCTTCTTCTTTATCAATTAAGGAATTTTTCTCTTTACAAGAAAAAAAAGATAATTGCAGTAATATAAAAAAAAACACTAAATTACTATATCTCATAATCTTTACTTTTTTTAAGGGGAAATACAAATGTATTTCCCCAAAACATTAATTCTAATTAAATACTAAAAATTATAATTTATTCCTAAAATAAAAGTTCTTGGCATTCCAGGCGTATACGTTGTTCTTCCCCAAGCGGTATTTGCTCTTGTAGCGTATAAGTCATCTGATAAATTCATAATATTCATCCATATTCCAAAATGTTTTATATCATAACCCAATCTAGCATTAAAAGCATCATAGCCTTCATAAGTAAACTTATTTTTATCATCCGTAAAATATTCACTTACATGTTGCCATTCTACACCTATTCTAAAACCTTTAAAAAAAGATGGTTTATAATCAATTCCTGAATTCGACACCCATTCAGGAGCTCCTGGCATCTTATTACCACTATAATCTTTGGTTGGCTGACCATCAACTATTTTTGTTACAAAACTAATATATTCATGCTTAGAATAGGCACTATTATATCTAATATGTAAGCCTTCAATTGGTTTTAAATTAATTCCAAATTCAACACCAGTATGTTTTGTTTCTCCTACATTTTTATTTTCTCTAACCGTAATTCCATTTATTTTAGTAGATACAGAAACCACTTCATCTTTACCTTTTAAAGAGTACACAGCAAAATCAAGATATAATCTATTATTTAACAGGCTCACCCAGCCACCAAGCTCTAAATTATTAAAGGTTGTTGGGTCTAGCAATGGTACGTCATCTTTTCTAAATAAATCGCCTATGCTTGGTGGAATAAACCCAACACTATAATTACTATAAAGGCCAATTCCTTTTGTAAAATTATAGACAAAACCTATACGAGGTGTAACTGCAGTAAATGTTTCTTTCGCATCTGCAGAAGAATAATCAGAGGCATCATCTAATCCGTTTCTAAAATCATAACTATAAATATCATATCTGATACCTGCATTAATTTTAAAATCTTTAAAGGGTTCTATATCACCAGTAAGATAAAATCCTGTATTTTTTATATCTGTTTCATAATCTGATTTATAAACACCTGTTGCAGTATATGAATCGAAAAAACCCAAATTATTACGAGATACATCTAATATTTCTGCCTCAAAAGTTTTAGGACTAGAATCAAAATTAGCTCCTACAATTAAATTTGATTTCAAAACATCAAACTTAAAATTATGCTGTGCATAAATTGCAAAAGTTTTAAAACTATTATTATTTAATTCTCCTTTTGTAGTAGTTCCAAAATCAGTATCGCTAGCAATTCTATAGCTAGGGTTTTGTTTCATCGTATTGTCTCTAAATACTAGACTTAGAGTAGTAATGTTTTTATCATTCCATTGTTGATTCAATGTTGAATTAAACCGTAAGGCTTTGGCATCTCTAAATGTAAAAGTGTGAAATGATGAATAATCTTTATTTTTAAATTTAGTTTCATCTAAACTACCGCTCATCTCACTAAAGTAATCTATATAAGTTAATGTATTAGACCAATCTAGTTTATCGGAAAACTGATGGGTAATCTTTCCTGTTATAGCTAACTTATCATAATCTCCATAGTCACGTATTCCATCCTTGATTTCAGATTTGTAAACACCTAAATAAACACCTGTTTTTCCAAAAGTATTAGAAATTTTAAAATCTCCTCTTAAATAACCATCGGTATGTCCTCTGACTCCTACTCTACCTGACAGCTTTTTACTAGGCTTCTCTGTAATAAAATTAATTGCCCCACCAATAGCCTCACTTCCATACAATGAAGAATAAGGTCCTCTAATAATTTCTATACTTTCAGTAGCCAACATGTTCATTTCTAATAATGCATTGTGGTTAAAAACTCCTGTTGGTCTAATAGGAATACCGTCTTCTAAATAGAGAAATAAACTTTTTGTCGAAATAGGTTGCCGAATAGCCATCATATGTTGTTCATTTCCTAAATCAATCATGTGAACTCCTGATTTTTGATTCAAGACTTGATCTATTGAGGTTGGGTTTACTTCATCCAACACTTTACGAGAAATAGAAGAAATTGCTACAGGTAATTCTTTACGTTTCTGTAAAGTTCGAGAAGCACTAACAACAACCATGTCTAAATCAATATTTGCTTCATTCATGGTTATAATCATGTTCTCATTCGCACTACTTTTTTGACTATTATACCCTATATGAGTGAAAACTAGTAAATCATTTTTTTCTACATCATATAATGTAAATAGTCCTTTCTTATTTGTTATTGCTCCTTTAGCTAAGTTTTTAGAATTAATGTGAACTCCTTCAATCGGTTCATTGTTTTCTGCACTTATTACTCTCCCTTCTACCGTAATTCTCTGTGACCAAATTGATAATGCTATCAAACTCATCAACAGTGATAATATATTTTTATTCATTGCTTTGGTTTTATTATTTTGTAATTCTTAATTATAAAACCCAAAAAGAGGTAATCACCCTCTTTCTGGGTAATAATCAACAATAATCAAATTCTATTTTATCTTTTTTTTATTATATAAAGTAAAACTACAGCTTACAAATTGCATAGCTTTTCTTGTTTATGTTTTAAGCTTAAACATATAAATTATGCTAAAACTTATTTTATATAATATTTTGAAATTTAGCTTACGGATGTAAACTTTCAGTTAGTGGTTTTCAGCACTCAATAAAGTAATTTTGGGTAAATATTTCTTTTGCATTAGAAAACACAAACCTTATTTTCATCAAACTTCTTTGACAAATCAATTTACGATATGTGAGTAGAAAACTAAATAAATTGTGGTGGATGAAATATATCTATGGTATAATCATTAATAACGAAGTCTTTTCTATAAATAGGCTTTATTTGCTCTTCAATATCAACTTCAAATAAAGAATTATATTTGTAAAAATCTAAGGTAGAAATAGGGTAATCATTTATATTTAATGGCACAGTACTTATTGGATCTCCATTAGATTGAGTATTATCCTCAGCAATCATCTCATTTAAATAACAAATACCGTTGCAGTCTAAAATTGGCTTATCTCTATTTTTACAGAGTTCTGCTGCAATATAATCGTAATTTGCATAATATACAATTACAGGTGCTAATGGACGTAACATTGCTGTTATATATAGAAATGTAAATAATATGCTAAAAGTATTTTTATTCAAACAAATTTGATTTAATGCCGCAAAGTTATATTTTTTTTATAAACCTACATCATAAAATACTAATTTATCTTTTATTTTAAACTTTATATTTATGTAACATATATGACAAAAATCATGCTTTTATTTAAAAGGCCTTAATACATTTGTTACATTAAAAGATATATTAGTCTTTTTATAATTAATTAAATTAAACCAATCTATTATGTTATCAAAAAAACAAGCACGAGCGTTTTTTTTGGGTGGTACAGTAGTTACATTTCTAATTTTTATAGGATTAACTGTGTATTCATTAGGAGAAGCTCAAGACCAATCTCACTCAGAAAATATTACCGAAGCAGTCGTACGGGGTAAAAAACTTTGGGAATCAAACAATTGTATGGGATGTCATACCATTATGGGAGAAGGAGGTTACTATGCTCCAGAATTAACTAAAGTAGTAGAACGTAGAGGCGATGCTTATATTAAAGCAGCATTAATGTCTGAACAACCATGGCAACCAAGAGGTAGAAAGATGGTAGCCTATAATATGTCTGAGGCTGAAGCCGATGATATGGTAGCCTTTTTTAAATGGATTGGAGAAATCGATTTAAACGGATTTGAAACAGTAGTTTCTCCATTAGCAAAAGATAAATCTAACAACTAAACAATCACATCATGAAATATAAATCACAAAAGGTAGCCTATTGGTTTTTTGCTTTATCAATGCTATTATTATCACTACAATTAATCTATGGTCTAATTATGGGCTTTGCCCATGCAGGAATGGATGGCTTACATGAATGGATTCCTTTTAACACAGCAAAAGCAGTACACACAAACCTATTAGTAGTTTGGCTATTGTCTGGTTTTATGGGGGCTGCGTATTACATTATTCCAGAAGAAGCACAACATGAATTGGTAAGTGTAAAGTTGGCTTATGTTCAATTAATCTCATTAGCTCTTGTTGGTGTAGCAGCAATAGTTGGTTATCACTTTAATTATTGGGAAGGTAGAAAATTTTTAGAAATACCAAGACCATTAGATTATCTAGTTGTTGTAAACGTATTACTGTTTATGGCCTTAATTCTTATTACTTTATTTAAGGGGAAAAGAAAAACAACAACAGCTCTTGTAATGTCTATGGGGCTTTTATTTGCAGCACTACTCTACTTACCAGGAATGATAGATTTTGATAGTCAAGTTCTCGATTCATTCTTTAGATGGTGGGTTGTTCACTTATGGGTTGAAGGTGTTTGGGAATTGATTATGGGTGGTATTTTATCATTCTTATTGATCAAACTAACAGGTGTTGACCGTGAAGTTATTGAAAAATGGTTATACGTAATTGTAGGATTAACCTTCTTATCTGGTATTTTAGGTACAGGGCATCATTACTATTATATAGGTGTAAATAAAATTTGGTTAATTGTTGGTGGTATCTTTTCTGCTTTAGAACCATTAGCTTTCTTAGCTATGGCGTTATTTGCCGTAAATATGTATCGCAAAGGAGAGAAGAAACATCCAAATAAAACAGCATTATTATGGACCATTGGCTCTGCAATTGTATCTTTTATTGGAGCTGGCTTGCTTGGTTTCGCACATACACTACCACAAACTAATTTGTATACCCATGGTACAATTGTAACTGCAATGCATGGACATTTAGCCTTTTGGGGAGCCTATGCAATGATTGTCTTTGCAATTATTAGCTATGCTTTACCAAACATGACAGGAAGAAAATTCTATGATACAGCAAGAGGTAGAATGGCATTTTGGATTTCAAATATTGGTATGATTGGTATGACAGTTGCTTTTGGTGTCGCTGGTGTTGCACAAGTCTATATGGAACGTAAAATGAAAATGGATTTTATGACCGTTCAAAAAGATCTTGAAATTCACTTCTATGTTCTTATTATTATGGCTACCTTATTTATTGTTGGAATAACACTTTATATTATTGAGTTTTTTAAACATGGTCAACCGACTGATGAAGCCTTAGAAGTAAATGAACTTGTAGAGGATTAGTAGCACTAAAAGAAACTGTATTTATTAACCAAAGTCATTAAAGTTCTTTTACTTTGATGACTTTGGTTTTTTTAATAAACTTCATAGACACTAGCGTACAAAATGTAAATACAACTTTAATTGTAAGGTGTAAACCTTTTTATAGAGTTATACGCTTAAACGACGTTCATATTACGATTGTTAATCAGCAAAGTATAATCTCTTATATTTTAAATTGGTATGAGCTATCTTTGGGTTAAATTATTATGAAATAAAAAAATCTTAAAACCAACTACCCCAGAGGCAGAGCCCTAAAGGTGTTTCACTAGTTTCATACCTAGTCAATCTAAATACACGCTTTGGTCTAAGATCCAAAAATCTAAATTTGTAATTTACCTCACTTGGAACTTCGAAAATCAGTTCCGACCTCTCCCAAAGAAATGCCAACCTAAAACCACGAGAGCTTCTTCCGTCAAAATAGCTGCTTGAAGGCATTTTATAACCTAGTAGGATAAATTTTTATTGAAAATTATTTTACATGTTCTAAATATATAACTAAACTAACTATCCTTACCCTACCTATTGATTCTTTTATATATTTCATTATAAAAAGATAAGATTGTCTTTTTATGACATAAATCATATTTATTCAACACAATCTATGTTACTTTTGTTACTCATAAAAATTAGCAACATACTTATGCTGTTAAAACTAAAATCAATACTTAAATCTTAAAAAAATGAAAAAACTGAATTTAATACTAATTCTTTTGTTTGTAACATTAGCTTTTAGTTGTAAAAATGAAAAAAAAACAGAAGTAAAAGATGAGAAAAAAGGTGAAGAAACTGCTTCTAATGAAATTAGTATAACCGATGCTGAGATGGAAAAAGGTGCAGCGATATACTTTGACAGATGTGCTGGTTGCCATGGTTCTTCACGTAAAGGAGCAACAGGACCTTCACTATTACCTGATGGTGATGGTAAAGCTGCAGCAACAAAAGCTTTAGGTGTTGGTGGAATTAGAGCATTTATTGAAAATGGTACACCAGGTGGAATGCCAGAATGGAAAGGAATATTAAAAGAGGAAGAAATTGAATTATTGACTCGTTTCTTACAAGTTGACCCTCCTGTAGTTCCTGCATATGGTCTTAAAGAAATGACCGATTCTTGGAAATTGCTTATTCCTGTTGCTGACCGACCTACCAAACCTGAACATAGTAGAAATATTGACAACTACTTTGGTGTCATTATGAGAGATGCAGGAAAAGTTGCAATTATTGATGGTGATACTAAAGAAAAATTAGTAGTGCTCCCTACTGGATTTGCAGTTCATATTTTAAGAACTTCTGCTTCTGGAAGATATATATACTCTGTAGGTAGAGATGGAAAAATTACAATGATTGATACCTATACAAAAGTACCAACTATCGTTGCGGAAGTTAAAGGTGGTTTTGATTCTCGATCAGTAGAAGTATCAAAATATAAAGGCTTTGAAGATAAATATTTAGTGTTTGGAGGGTATAGCCCAAGTCATATTGCTATTTTAGATGCTCAAACATTGAAACCAATAAGTGTTACACCAACTGCTGGAAATGCTTGTGATGGTGATAAAGAGTTTATAGAAGAAGCTCGTGTTGCTTCCATCGTAGCTTCTCATACAGATCCTGTTTGGATTTGTAATGTAAAAGAAACTGGTATGGTATGGATTGTTGATTATACAGATCCTAAAAAACCTGGAATGACTCAAATTCCTTCTGCAAGATTTTTACATGATGGCGGTTTTGATTCAACTGGGCATTATTTCTTAGTTGCGGCAAATGCAAGTAATAAAATTGTTGTAATTGACGTTCCCAATAAAAAATTGGTTAAAATTATTGAAACGGGTATCAAGCCACATCCTGGAAGGGGAACAAATATCAAAAATAAATTAGGGAATCTTTGGGTAACTTCTCACTTAGGTGAAAATAAATTATCACTCATTAAAACCAATCCTGGTGAAGGACAATGGACCGTTGTAAAAGAACTCAAAGCTTCTGGTAATGGTGGTGGTGCACTATTTGTAAAGTCACATCCAAGATCTAAACATCTATGGGTTGATAGAACTTTAAACCCTGATGCAAAATTGAATTCTAGTGTTGATGTTTTTGACACACAAACTATGGAACTTAAAAAGACAATCACAATGCCAGAAGGTGTTGATGGCAGAATGGTTCATATGGAATACAACAAAGCAGGAAATGAAGTTTGGATTTCCGTTTTTATGGGTAAAGAAGCTGCAATCTTAATTTATAATGATAAAACCTTAAAATTAAAACAAACCATTCAAGGAGATTGGGTACAAAACCCAACAGGAAAATTTAACGTTTATAATACTACACACGATATTTATTAATCTAAATAATCAAACTAAATCAATCGGTAGTTAAAAACTACCGATTGATTATTCTTTAAACTAAAATAATGAAGGAATTATTAATATCCTTAGGACTATTGTTGCTTTGTTTTAATCTGTTATCAGCTCAAGAACAAAAAAAGGATACAACCAAAACAGAACAATTAGATGAAGTTGTAGTTACCGCTCAGTTTACACCAACAAGCGAAAAGAATGCAATTTATAAAGTTAAAATAATCAATGCTAAAACAATAATAGCAAAGGCTGCTACAAATTTAACTGACTTGTTACGACAAGAACTAAATATGGACTTTTCTTTTAATCCAGTTTTTGGAGCTGGTATAGAATTGAATGGTGTGTCAAAAGAAAATGTAAAAATTCTCATTGATGGTGTACCTTTAATTGGAAGAGTAAACGGTGTGCTAAACTTAAATCAAATTAACTTAGAAGATATTGAAAGAATTGAAGTCATTGAAGGTCCAGTTTCTGTATTTTATGGTACAAATGCTATGGGAGGCACTATCAATTTAATCACTAAAAAAAAACAAAAAAAAGTAATTACAGGAGGTTTGTCTGGGTATTATGAAACTACAGAAGTAAAAGATGTTAATGCTCATTTAGGCATTAAAATAGGGAAAAGCATATTGAAATTTGGTGGTGGGTATTATTATTTCAATGGTTTAAATACTGATAATAACAATACAAGATCTTTAAATTGGCCAACTAAGAGACAGTACAATCATCGTTTTAAATTCATTAGAAATATTGGTAATTTTAGACTGCATTATTCAAATAATTTCTCAGAAGAACTTGTAAAAACTTTAGGTGAGGTAAAACGAAAAAAAGCAACAGATGTTGATTATACTACACGTAGGTTTGACAATAGTATTAACCTTCAAGGTAAACTAAAAAACAATCAATATTTAGACTTTACAGCTTCCTATTTAAATTATGACAGGTTTGACACTTCTTATAAATTTAAACCAACTACAAATTCAAGTACACTAATAGAAAATAATCCTAATGAAAATGGTAACTACTTTGACACTTTCTTTCTTAAAGGACAATATGCAGATAGTAATCCTGAAAATAAGATTAATTTTCTTATTGGTCTTGAATACGAATTAGATTATGGCAAAGGAAATAGAATTTTAAATGAGAAACAACATATTCAAAACACGTCAGTTTTTTCTAGTATCAATTATAAGTTAACCGATAGATTAGAAGTCCAACCAGCTTTAAGATATACCTACAATAGTACTTTTAAAAGTTTATGGTCACCAGCATTGAATTTAAAATATAAAATTAATAATAACAATGCCATACGATTTGCTTATGGTAATGGTTATAGGGCTCCAAGCATCAAAGAATTGTATCTAGATTGGACACCAACTTTTGGTCCGGTTACCTACACTTTTTCAGGAAATAAAGATTTAAAACTTGAAGCATCACATAGTCTCAATTTTTACTATTCATTCACAAAAACACTTTCTAATAACAGTTTTATTTCCATAGAACCTTCTTTTAGTTATACAGAAATAAAAGATTTAATCGGCTTAAGTGAATTGGTGAATTTTGAAAGACATTATATCAATTTAAATAAAATGAAATCTCAAAATTATGGTGTACAAGTCAAGTACAAAATTTTTGAAGATTTGCAATGTAACTTAGGACTCTCCTATTTAGGAAGATATCTAGAATACACCTCTGAATTCAATTCTGATAAATTTATGTTTACACCTTCTGCTACTGGATCTATTGTGTATTCTTACAAACCATATGGAGTAAACTTTAATCTTTTTTACAAATATACCGGTAAAAGAGATGGACATTATATTGAAAAAGAAAACAGTATAGACATCCTAAAAAAGACTAGTAGAGAAAGTTTTAACAATTTAGATATTTCATTACAGAAATCATTTTATAAAAATAGAATAGCTCTTTCTATTGGAGCAAAAAATATTTTTGATATTACAGATATTAATAATGTAAATCAGATTGGTGTTGCTCATGAAAGAAATATACAACTATGGGGGAAATCATATTTTATAAAAACAACATTTAATTTTTAACAATTATAAATAGCAAAAACAATGAAAAAAATAATTTATTTAACAGCTTTAGTTACTCTTATGGTAACAAGCATAACAGCACAACAATTTGATCTGTCTGCCGAAATTAGACCACGTTATGAAAACAAACATGGCTATAAAACATTAATCCCAACAGATGCTGATGGCTCTAATTTTGTATCGCAACGTACTCGACTAAATTTTGGCTATGAAAATAATAAATTAAAACTCTATGTTTCTATGCAAAATGTTAGAGTTTGGGGTGATGTAAGTACTTTAGCCAGTGATGACAATGCTACCGCTTTACATGAAGCTTGGGCTACTGTAAAACTAACAGACAAAGTTTCAGTAAAATTGGGGCGTCAAGAAATTGTCTATGATGATCATAGAATATTTGGTAATGTAGGTTGGGCTCAACAAGCCAGAAGCCATGATGCTGTTATCGTTAAACATCTATTTAATAAAAACAATAAATTAGACGTAGGTTTAGCTTTAAACGCAGACTCTCAATCTGGTACAGATAATTTATATAGTAATGCCGCAGGGTATAAATCATTTCAATACGCTTGGTATCATGGTGATTTTAACAAATTAGGTTTGAGTTTTTTACTTTTAAACACAGGTGTTGAATATATTAATTCTGGTAACCAAACTGTTGATTATATGCAAACTATTGGACCTAGACTAACCTATAAATCAGGAAAATTTAGTGCTAACACTGCTGCTTATTTTCAAACAGGGTCTTCTTTAGATAAAGATGTAAGTGCTACTTATTTTGCAGGAAATGCTGCTTATAAAATATCTGATAATTTTTCTGCAGGATTGGGTTTTGAATACCTCTCTGGCAAAGATATGAATGATGTTTCTAGTGATGTAAATTCGTTTGCCCCTCTTTTTGGTACCAATCATAAATTTAATGGTTGGATGGATTATTTCTATGTAGGAAACCACGGTGGCTCTGTCGGCTTAACTGATCTCAATTTTATGTTAGCCTATAAAAAAGATAAATTTTCAGCAAAATTAATTCCTCATTTTTTCTCTGCTCCTGCTAAGGTTTACAATAATATCGGAACAAAAATGGGTGCCAATTTAGGAACTGAAATTGATCTGAATTTAGGTTATAAAATTGCAAAAGATATTACTTTAAGTGCTGGCTACTCTACGATGTTTGCTACTGATACTATGGAGGTTTTAAAAAATGGTGATAAAGATGAGAATAATAGTTGGGGCTGGATTATGTTCACCTTTAAACCAAAATTATTTTCTTATACGCCTTCTTCAAAATAAAATTATTTTAGTTTGATTATTGCCAGAGCTTAAAGAATTTTTCATCTTTTCTCTGGCATTTTCTTTATTCACTATAAAAAGATAAATTTATCTTTTTATAGTGAATAAGACCTCAGTTTTACTTATCTTTGTAACAAATATTAAGCTAATGATTCAAGCACCTTATTATCATCAAATAGGAAAAGAAATTGAAGTTTTCGAACATTCTTATACCAATAAAATTCCATTTTTAATAAAAGGTCCAACAGGTACTGGAAAATCTAGATTTATTGAGCACATGGCTCATAAACTAAACAAGAAAATAATCACTATTTCATGCCATGAAGAAACCTCTTCAACTGATTTGATTGGTCGGTTTATTATTAAAGGCTCTGAAGCAATATGGCTAGACGGTCCCTTAACTACAGCTGTTAAAGAAGGAGCAATCATCTATTTAGATGAAATTGCTGAGGCTAGACCTGATGTGATTGTTGCAATCCATTCTTTAACAGATCATAGACGAGAATTATATATTGATAAATTAGGAGAAACAGTAAAAGCACATAAAGACTTTATGCTGGTTGCCTCTTTCAATCCTGGATATCAACGTGGGTTTAAAGAATTAAAACCATCAACTAGACAACGTTTTGTAGCAATGACATTTGACTATCCTAATGAAAAAATTGAAACAGAAATTTTAGTTAATGAAACAGAAATTGAAATTGGTATTGCTAAAAAATTAGTCAATATTGCTGTAAAAATTAGAAACCTAACAGAATTAGGGTTAACAGAAACAGTTTCTACACGTTTGTTGGTAGATGCCGCAAAATTAATTCATAGTGGTTTACCTAAACGCTTATCAGTTGAAGTTGCTATAGTAGAACCCTTAACTGATGATTTAGAAATTATAGAGGCTTTACGTGATTTATGTAATTTAATGATATAAACTCAATAAGTTCCTCCCCTTTAGAAGGTTAGAATGAGAAAATGGCTTTAGACGAATACATATATGGTAAAATAGCAAGCTTCTTTACAAAAAGAAAGCAAGAGACACTTGAAGCTGATTCAAAAACAGTAAAACTAGTTGATATAAAACCACGTCTCAGTATTTTAGCAAGAGCAATTACAGGGCAATCAATTGATATTTATCCTGCAAAACGAGAAGGTGGCTATAAAAACAATAACTTCTTCTTCCCTACTCTATTCTCAGAATTCACAACTTATGAAGATAATCTTTCCTTTTACCTGTTTCGGGTATTGTACTTATCAATTCAAAAAAAATTAAATTTAAACTGGCAAGGTAAAATTGAACATTCTCTAGAAGAATCTCAAGAAAAAGCACTAACAGTATCTAAACAAATTTTAAGTGTTTTAATTGAAGAGTTTCCTGTAGTAGATAACATCCATCAACAATTACTAGATCTTTACAATTCAAAATCTACAGATAAAATTCTGGCCGACTATAGTTTTATTTATGGAAAATGGATGCTAAACAGTTCAGAAACCGACTCAGACAAACCATCTTTAAAAAATTTTAATGAAAAAGCTAAAAAAGCAGTAGCAGATGAAATTCAAACCATTTTAAAAGCAAATCCAGTTGAAGAAATGGTATCACTACAAATAGATCAAAAGCAACAAGAAGATTATGTAATGACACATGATTTTGAAAAAATTGATACCGCTGAGGAATGGGATGGTGGTTGGCGAGATTTTGATGGAGACGATGAATTAGACGAACATAGTAAAGCACTAGAAGAATTAAATATGAAATATACAGTACGTGTTGACGACACATCACATTCTGTATATCAAGCAGAATTTGTAGAGAATACAACCGTAGCAGAAAGTACAACAATCAATACAGAAAACTATTATATTTCTTATGATGAATGGGATTATAGTAAACGTCAATACAAAGAAGATTTCTGTAAAGTATACCCAAAAACACTAAAAGAAAACAACCTTTCATATTATAAAAAAACGTTAAAGGATAATGCTTCTACCCTACTAGGCTTACGTAAAATGTTAAGTAGTGTAAATAATAAATTTCAGCAACAACGTAGGCAAAATCAAGGAGAGGAATTTGATTTAGATGCTCTAACAGATTTGTATATTGATGTACAATCTGGACATACGCCTTCAGAAAACATCTATTTATCTAAACGTAAAAAAGAGAAAGACCTTTCTATTTTAATGTTACTCGATGTGAGTCTATCTAGCGATGGCTATGCTGCAAACAATCGAGTGATTGATGTTGAAAAACAAGTTTCTATCTTATTTGGAGAAATTTTAAATGAGTTTAATGTTGATTTTTCTATCAATACTTTTTATTCAAAAACAAGAAACTACTCTACTTATTTAAGCCTAAAAGATTTTGATGAGGATTGGGATAAATCAAAATATAAAATTGGAGCCGTTGAGCCTGAAGGATACACAAGAATTGGAACAGCATTGAGACATTCAGGGGCTTTGTTAGACAAACGTGACACAAAAAACAAATGGGTGATTTTAATTTCTGATGGTAAACCTAATGATTATGATAAATATGAAGGTAAATACGGTATTAATGATGTAAAACAGGCGTTAAGAGAATTAAATGAACGGAATATCAATTCATATGCCTTAGCCATAGAAGCAAATGCTAAATATTATTTACCTCAAATGTTTGGAACTGACCATTATGAAATTTTAACAACACCAGTTGAGCTGTTACAATCTTTAGCAAAACTATATGATAGAATAAAACATAAATCTTAATGGTATAAAATTCCAAAAAACTAAAATGACAAATTTCAAAAAATTTAGTTCATAATTCATTTGTAGAATAAAAGTAAGAACTTATGACAAAAAAAGTGAAAATAGCCTTCGCCATCGGACTACAACTTGCAATGATTGGTTCCATTGGTAGCTTTGTAAACTGGCCTTATATGAAACACGTATTGATCGCTGCTGGAATTTCTTTTACAATCTCTATCATTTTATTCATTGTTGATAACAGTAAAGACTAATGAAAATAATTTATACCTTTTTTCTATGTGCACTACTCTTTTCTTGTAAAAAGAAAGATAGTAAGTTTACCCAAGTTGTTTTAGAAAACAACAAAATAAACAGCACCTATTTAAATCAAATATCTGTTCCAGAAAAAGCTTTATTGTCTTGGTATTTATATGCCTACGGAAATGAATGTGACAATTCATCAACAAAAATAAAGTGCCAATTACTAAAAGGCTTAAAAATAGAGAATGAATGTGACCCTCAACATTTAAGCATGCTTTTACAATGGTTCTCTAATGATATGTTAGCTGTTTACAAGCTCAACAAATGTCCCAATTTACCTATAAAATCAGCTATTCAAAATACTTTTAAGCAAATTACACTATTTAGACATAAAGATACGCTTTCAATAAAATTCTCTATCATAGGTTTAAATACACTTCAAGAAAAAAGTTGGAATATAGATCAAGAAGATTCCTACCTTATAAAAAATAATACATTTATTAAAATAGAATAAAATATGAATCCATTTATACAAAAAGTTGAAAAGTTACCTGAAGGACACCCTATAAAAGTGTATTACGAAGAAGGTACATTACTTCAAAAAATTTTAACAGAATTAGAAAGTGTAGATCCAAAAGTAGATTTTCAAAAATATTTCAATATTTTTAACCAATTAACAACTGTAGAGAAACGCTTTGCCAGAAAAGAAAATCAGTTATTTCCTTATCTAGAAAAACATGGTTGGGAAGGGCCTAGTCAAGGTATGTGGTCATTTCATGATACATTACGTGATCAAATTAGATTGCTCAACACCTATAATGAAGAAAAAAATATTGCAAAAATTAGTGAAAACATTCCTTATTTAATTGATGGAATTAGACGTTTAATGGGTATTGAAGACTCTCGTTTGTTTCCAAATGCTATGGATCTTTTAACCGAAGATGACTGGAAAGAGTTTTACCAAGGAGATCAAGAAATTGGATGGATGCTGACAAGTAACCCTACACCCTATCCTGCACCAAAGGAAGAGGAATACATACACCCAAGTATGGATACGAAAAAACGAGAATTATCCTTTTCACTTGAAAATACATTTCATTATGACGAAGGGCATATGACACCTGAGCAAGTAAATCTTTTATTAAAATTTTTACCTGTAGATATTACTTATGTAGATGAAAATGATAAAGTGATTTTCTATAACCGAGGTGAAGACCGTGTTTTTCCGCGTAGTAAAGGCATTATTGGCCGTGAAGTGAAATTTTGCCACCCTCCAAAAAGTGTGCATTTAGTATTACGTATTGTAGAAGAATTTAAAGCAGGAACCAAAGATGTTGCTGAATTTTGGATTAACTTTAAAGGCAGAATGATACATATACGATATTTTGCAATTAGAGATAAAGAAAATATCTATCGCGGTGTTATAGAAATGAGTCAAGATGTTACAGAAATACAAAAATTAGAAGGACAAAAACGTTTGTTAGATGATTGGGATTAATTAGTAAACAGCCTTAATATACAATTATGGAAACAGTAAAAATAGATTATAAAAACATCTACTATCCACCAGGAGGAATACTACTATGGATTCTTATTTTTTTAGAACTGATCACCTTTGGTATAGCTCTTATCATTTTGGTAATTAATAGTAAAGATAATCTTGAACTATTTCATCAATCTAGGTTGCATTTAAATTCCACTTTTGGGGCTATAAATACTGTGTTTTTATTAACAAGCGGTGCTTTTATGGCAGTAACAGTACATCAATTCAAACAAAATAATTTAAAAGAAGCATCATTATTTATTAAATTAACAATGCTTGGTGGTTTACTCTTTTTAATATTAAAAGGTATAGAATATTACCTCAAAATTAAATCAGGGTATACCTTAGGTTCAAATTCATTTTTTACCTTTTATTGGTTATTAACTGGTTTTCATGTTATTCATGTATTGGTGGGCTTAGTCATTTTACTTTTTACACAAAAAGGTCTTAAGAAAAGAACGTTACTACTTGAAGATATGGAAGCAGGTGCTGCATTTTGGCATATGTGTGACCTAATTTGGCTATTATTATTTCCAATTCTATATTTAATTTTTTAACAGATGACTAAGACCATTTCATATACACTACTAATATTAATTTTCTTAACAATTACAACAGCATTAGTTTCTAATTTAATAGATTTAAAAGTTGGTGTGTATTTCATTTTACTCATTTCTGCAATTAAATTTCTTTATGTTTCTTTTCAATTTATGGAATTAAAAAAAGCCAATCTCTTTTGGAAAATGATGCTATCAATTTACTTGTTATTTTTTATTACAATTATTTTATTGATATTATAGAAAATCATTATTTAATTTATAGTTATCGTCTTAAATTATCTAGCTTTGCAAAAAGTAAATTTATGAGTAAAAATTTAAATACTACACTCTCACTTTCTAAAAAAGAAATGCAAGAGTGTGGCTATAAAGTTATTGATATATTAACTTCTCATTTTGATAGTTTAGACTCTCTTAAACCAGTAAGTATAGCAGATAGAAAAGAAATGGACGCTTTATTACATGAAGGTATCCCTTATGAGCCAACTAAAGCTCAAAAAGTATTAGATCATGTCGTAAATAATGTTTTCTCGCATTCTGATTTGCCAACGCATCCAAAATTTTATTCATTTGTTCCTGGACCTAGTAATTATATTAGTACTATGGCTGACACCTTAGCGACAGGCTTCAATGTTTTTTCTGGTGGATGGCAGGCATCTCCAGCAGCTGCAGAATTAGAAATTGTGACTATTCATTGGTTGCTAGAAATGTTTCGTTTTCCTATTAAAAAAGGTGGTGGTATTTTTACCAGCGGAGGTTCTATGGCAAACTTAACAGCTTTAGCAACCGCAAGGCGTGTCAAGTGTGGTGATGACTTTTCTAAAGCTATCATCTATTTGTCAGATCAAGCACATTCTTCAAATATAAAAGCAATTAGGGTGCTTGGTTTTTCAAAAAAACAGATCCGTATTATCCCTACGGATAATGAGTTTAAAATTTCATTAAATAAACTTAAAAACGCCATCGCAAAAGACAAGCTTCAAGGCAATCAACCTTTTTGTTTTATTGCTTCGGCTGGTACAACTAATACAGGTACAATAGATCCTTTAAATGAACTTGCTGCAATTTGTAAAAAAGAAAAATTATGGTTTCACATAGATGGAGCTTATGGTGCTGCTGCAATTTTATCTGATAAAGGATACCAAACCTTAAAAGGTATTGAAAAAGCAGATTCTTTAACTGTAGACCCCCATAAATGGTTTTTTCAGCCTTATGAAATGGGTTGCCTTTTGGTAAAAAAGCACAAGTGGTTAAGTGATACTTTTACAGAAAAACCTGAATATTTACGTGATGTTGAAGGAAATAAATCTGAAATAAATTTTTACGACCACGGTATTCAGTTGACTAGACGCTTCAGGGCTTTAAAATTTTATATGTCTATTAAAACTTTTGGTCTCAATAGTTTTAAAAGTGCTATACAATACAGTATCTCCTTAACGGAAGAACTTGAAGAGATTTTGAGAAAGAGTCCAAAATGGGAAGTCATTTCTCCTGCTACACTTGCTGTAATCAATTTCAGGTGTCATCCTATAAAAAATAAACTCTCAGAAAAGGAATTAGATAAACTGAATCAATATATTTCAGAACAAATTATCAACTCAAGAGAGGCTGTATTAGTTACTACCATACTCCAAAATCAAGTGGTTTTACGTATGTGTTTGATAAATCCTAGAACAACAATTGACCATGTTCTAGAAACTTTAGACCTATGTGAACAATATGCTGACGAGTATTTATTAAATTTAGAGTCATGAAACATGCGTTAAAATTTTTCCTGCCTATAGCACTTCTATTTATCTGCTTTACAAGTTGTAATCAGAAAGAGGTGAAATTACCTGTCTTAAATGTAAGCGGAATACAAGATACTATTTATGACAACTCGCAGATATGGATATTTTTAAAATTGCACGAAAACGATACTGTTGCTGAATTAAATAGAAAAAATGCCATTTCATCTACAAATTGGATTTATAATATTGATAAAAAATTAACATTGCATCAAATTGTTCCTCATTTAATTAAAATGATTAAAAAAAGGAAAAAACAAGGTATGCATCCTAAAGATGAAGATGATACTAATTATTTCTCTTATGTAGATTCTGGTTCTAAAAAACTATCAATGGTGCAGTTTGATGACATCAATTATATTACGGATAAAAGATTTGAGTTAACAAAATTTAAAAATAATAGTGTCACTAAACATCTTTCCATCAACTGTACTAAAAGTAAATTCTCAATTAATGATAGTATTATTGACATTGCTGAATTAAAGAATTATATCAATCATCAATCAACCTCTCTAAAATTGCATTTGAGTTTTGATAAACACTTAAGCTATAAAGATTACTTATATTTAAAAGCAACCCTTCAGAATATTAAAAATGATTCCATTCATATAGATATGAATGAATATGTAAATTAAATCTCCTTCGTCCTTAATGAAAGAATTTTATAACCTTGTCACTCACAAGCAGCTGCATTGTTAGAGATTTGTAATTTAGCGTCAGAAGGGGAAATATAAGGAATACCTAAGCCTAGACCTCTGAGTATAAATAACAACCCGATAATAACAACAAAAACGGGAATAGCTTTTTGAATTTTGTTTCGTATTGAAACCTTTAAAAAATTACCAGCTAAAACAGCTGCACTCATCATAGGCACTGTCCCTAATCCGAAAAGAAACATATAAATTGCTCCATTAGTTGCATTTGATGTGGCTATAGAACCTATCAAAGCCATATAGACCAATCCACAAGGTAAAAAGCCATTAAAAAATCCGATTAGAAAGATAGATTTATTTGACTTTTTATTAAGGTATAATCCTAATTGTTGTTTTACTTTTCCTATGATTTTATACAAAGGTTTTGTAATTTGAAAACGATTAAAATAATTTACAGGAACAATAATTGTCAAAATCATAATTACCCCCATTAAGATAGACAAACGCTGTTGAAACCCTGCTAAATAAAGCCCTTTACCTATCATACCAAACACTAAACCAATAATCGCATAGGTCAATAACCTTCCAAAATGGTATAAAAATGTTTGAAATACCATTTTTGTCTTGCTAGATCTATCTAAAGGTAATACAAAAGCTATAGGGCCACACATACCAATACAGTGGAAACTACCTAATAAACCTAATATAAAAGCGGTGTATAGCATTATTGTAATATTTAGCCAGTAAATTTAAAGACTAATATGTATATTTCTCTTTATATAAATATTTTACAGCACCTGCCTTCCAGTCGATTTTGACATTGTACAAACCTCTTGCCAATTTTTTATCACGAATTAAAAGTTTATTCTCTTTTAAATTGATAGGTAAGTTAAAGTCTAATTTGATATTCGAAGCTCTTTGAAAAGCAATTACCCCTTCAACTTTTTTGTCTGCTACATCAGAAGGGAAAGTTATCAAAATACCATTATCTGTATTTTCTAATACAATAAGTTCTTTTAACTTTCTTGCATTAGCTAAAGCATCTATTTCTTGTTGAAAATTGACTTCATCTTTATAATACTCTTCACTAACCAAATGATGATCATAACTTCTGTCTGTAAAAGTTTTATATACAAATGAAAGTATAAAAACCATAAATGAAATCATTGCAATTGCCACCCCTGTTCCCCAATTTATTTTCATGATATCTAATTTAATTTGCTAATAAAGTGTAACAATGGTCTCTTTGTTTTATTTAAATCTATTGTTTGTACACACCCGCTCAGCTGACGACTTATTTAATTGGCCCTGGAAAATTGGTAATGGTTGTTTCTATTAATTTTCCGTTAGAATAAACACCAATTTTAATCTTTTCTTTTGATGATTTTAAGTCTTTTTTAGGAATCAATATAAAAATAGTTCCTTCAGCTAAGTCTTGATTTTTAACAGTAACATTGCCTCCAATCATTTCAATAGTACCGCTATGATTTATCAATTTTAATTCAATATTTTCAATATTCTTTATGGTTTTATTTATCACCTTGAAGGTATATACATTTTTAATATTCTTTCCTTCTGTATAAAACATTTTTCCTGGTAACCTTACTAAAGTTGCATCTACATCTTGTCTAATAAAAAGTAAAGAAACTAAAAGCCCCATCAAAAGTAATAAAACTGTTGCATAAAATTTTAACCTTCCAGTAAATTTAAACTTTTCACCTTTAGCAATATTGTCTTCTGATGCATAACGAATTAGCCCCTTATCATAGCCTACTTTACCCATCACTTCATCACAGGCGTCTATACAAGCTGTACAGTTTACACATTCTAACTGAGTACCATTTCTTATGTCTATACCTGTTGGACAAACATGAACGCATTGATTACAGTCAATACAATCACCATGTCCTAAATCGGCTCTATCTTCATTTTTCCTAAACTTCTTTCTTCCATTTTCTGATTCTCCACGTTTATAATCATAAGCTACATTGATTGACTTATTATCTAATAAAACGCCTTGAAGTCTTCCATAAGGACAAACAATGATACAAGCTTGCTCTCTAAACCAAGCAAATACAAAATAGAATACTCCTGTGAATACCAACAGCTTAATAAAAGTAGCTAAATTTACGAATGGTCCGTCTTTAATATGTTGTATCAATACATCACTACCTATAAAATAGGCAAGAAAAACATTTGCCATGATAAATGAAATCACAAAAAAGACAAACCATTTTAATCCTTTCTTTCGTATCTTTTCAGCATTCCATTCTTGCTTGCTTAATTTTATTTGCTTGTGTCTATCTCCTTCTATAGCAAATTCAACTTTACGGAATACCATTTCTAAAAATATAGTTTGCGGGCACATCCAACCACAAAAAATACGACCAAAAATAACAGTAAAAACAATAATAAATACAACACCTATTAATACTGATATTACTAATAAATAAAAATCTTGAGGCCAAAAAGGAAATCCGAAAATATTAAATTTACGTTCCCCTAAATTAAATAACAAAAACTGATTACCATTTACTTTTATAAAAGGAGCAGATAATAACATTGCTAGCAGAACCCAAGAAACATAGGTTCTATAATTTGTAAATTTTCCTTTTGGTTTTTTAGGATAGATAAAATTTCTACTCCCTGAATCATCTATAGTACCAATAGAATCTCTAAAAACTTCTTTTCCTTGATCTGACATAAATTTTTATTAAAAATGTATTATACCATTCTCTTTAATTGTAGAAAATATTTCAACCTTAAATTAACTAAAGGTTACTAATTCTAAAGCTTATTCAAAAAATATTTTCTTTAAAAATTACAATAAAATAAGACACCAAAAAAAACTGTTTTTTATGGGTTTATAATACTACAAAAATACTACAATTATTAATTAATTTAAGCAACATTTGTAACATCATTCAACTCATAAAAAACAGTCCTAATTTACTAATTAATAACAATTAGTTGAATCTGTACTTGATAATTTATTCGGGCCAAGTAAATTCTCCTTGAGGATCTTTTGGTTTTGCAGGTGTTGTACCTTGCATAGAAATAATATAACTTGCTAGTTGCTGTCTTTCTTCCTTAGAAATTTTTGCCTCCCAAGCTACCATACCTTTTCCTGGTCTACCACCTTTTGTAATTGTGTTAAAAATCTTTTCAAATCCACCACCAAGAACCCATTTATTATCTGTCAAATTTGGACCTATACTTCCTCCTAAATCTGCCAAGTGACATGCCGTACAGGTTTTAGATGCAAATAACTCTTTCCCTTTTGCAAGATCTTTAGGATCTGTAGATGCCTTAGCTTCTGTATATTTTTCAGGGTGATCAATTTTATCCTGTGCCATCCAAGCAGCCACTTCTTTTTTTCCGTTAGCTACATCATCAACATATTCTTGTTCTTGATTGTAATTCCCCATAAAAATCATGATATAGTAAAAAATACTAATAGCGATGGTAATGTAAAACCCGTACAACCACCAAGGAGGCAAAACATTATCAAGTTCACGAATGCCATCATAATCATGATCTGTCATGATATCTTCTTCTTTGCCAAGCTCATTGGCTTTAGTCATCTTTTTAACGAACCGTTGCCAAGCTGATAAATTTTCTATATTATTACTCATTTTTTTATATTTTATGTTTGACAGCTACTTAAATAAGTAGCTGTCAAATTGGTTGTTAATCTTCGTCTAATGGTAAATTTTTTATCTCTTTTAAATCACTTTTTTTCATTTTTAAAACGATAAATAGCATCACTACAAAAACAGTAAAAAAGGTGACTAAAGATATAATTGGATAAATAGCTACACCATCAATACTTTCTAAATTATGTTTAATATATTTTAACATGATTCTTAATTTTCAGTAGTTTCTGTTTTTTTAATATCTGTACCTAAACGTTGTAAATAAGCAATTATAGCTACTACTTCTTTCTTTTCTATATGACTTTCACCATAATTAGCAACAAACTCAGGGTCTTGTCTTAGTTCTTTCTCAATTTCTAAAGCTTGTTGCCTTAATAAATGTGGAGCTTTCTCTATTTCGAATTCAGAATAAGGAACGCCTAATGTTACCAAACCTCTCATTTTTGCTTCTAAATCACTATAATCTAAATCATTTTTAATGAACCAAGTATACTTAGGCATGAAATTACGTGTAGCCCATTCTTCACTAAAAATACCCAATATTTTATCTTCCATTGGTGACGTATTCATCGGATCTAAGAAATGATTAAAATGCCAATTAGAATTGTACTTTTTACCAATACGATGTAAATCTGGTCCCGTTCTTCGTGATCCCCATAGAAAAGGATGGTCATAAACAAACTCACCTGCTTTAGAGTATTCTCCATAACGTTCAACCTCTGAACGGAATGGACGTATCATTTGAGAGTGACAATTATTACATCCTTCACGAATATATAAATCTCTACCTTCTAACTCTAATGGTGTATATGGCTTCACTGTAGCTATTGTAGGTACATTTGACTTTATTAATGCTAACGGAACAAACTCAACCAAACCTCCAATTGCAATTGCAATCGTTGTTAAAATTGTGAATAAAACAGTTCTTCTTTCTAACCATCCATGCCAATGCTCTCCTGAAATTCTTCCTGAGCCAATTTTCTTTAGAGGTACTGCTTCTGCCAATTCATCTTCAACAGCAGAACCTTTTTTTGCCGTCATTATTAAGTTATAAGCTAATATACAAAAACCTGTAAAATACAATGTACCTCCTAAAGCACGCATCCAATACATTGGTAAAATTGCAACAACAGTCTCTAAAAAGTTACCATATGCCAATGTTCCATCAGGATTAAACTCTTTCCACATTAAGGCTTGCATAAAACCTGCTATATATAGTGGTATGGTATAGAATAAAATACCAACCGTACCAATCCAAAAATGTGTATTGGCTAATTTTTGAGAATACAAACTGGTCTTAAATAATTTTTCTGCCAACCAATATAACATTCCTGCAATAAGAAAGCCATTCCAGCCCAAAGTTCCAACATGTACATGCCCAACTATCCAATCCGTATAGTGTGCAATGGCATTTACATTTTTAAAAGCTAACATTGGTCCTTCAAACGTTGCCATACCATAAGCGGTAATTGCCACTACAAAGAATTTTAAAACTGCAGATTCACGAACTTTATCCCAAGCACCACGTAGTGTTAACAAACCATTTATCATACCACCCCATGATGGGAATATTAGCATTACAGAAAAAACAGTACCTAAATTTTGTGCCCAATCTGGTAATGCTGTATATAATAAATGATGAGGTCCTGCCCAGATATAAATAAATATCAATGACCAGAAGTGAATAATTGATAACCTATAAGAATATACGGGTCTATTTGCTGCCTTTGGCACAAAATAATACATCAACCCTAACATTGGTGTTGTCAAGAAAAATGCCACGGCATTATGACCATACCACCATTGCATCAATGCATCTTGCACACCAGCATAGACAGAATAGCTTTTAAATGCAGAAACTGGCATTTCTAAGTTATTGAATATATGTAAAACAGCAATCGTTACAAATGTTGCTATATAAAACCAAATGGCTACGTACATATGACGTTGCCTTCTTTTTATCATTGTACCAACCATATTAATACCCATAACCACCCAAATAAGTGTTATTGCAATATCAATAGGCCATTCTAACTCAGCATATTCTTTTGATGATGTCAACCCTAAAGGTAATGTAATCGCAGCAGCAACTATAATCAATTGCCATCCCCAAAAGTGAATTTTACTCAATGTATCACTAAACATTCTTGCTTTTAGTAAACGCTGCATTGAATAATACATCCCTACAAAAAAACCATTTCCTACAAAAGCAAAGATAGCGGCATTGGTGTGTAACGGACGTAAACGACCAAAACTCAACCATGAAATCCCTTCCATATAATTGGGAAATAAAAATAAAAAGGCGACCATAAGACCTACGGTCATCCCGACAACACCCCAAATAACTGTTGCCCAGAAAAATAGTTTAACTATTTTATTATCATAATAAAATTGTTCTTTTTCCATAAATAATTAGATTGATTTTAGTTAATTTTCTTTATTCTCTTCTATTAATTCATCATCAAATAACATTCTTACTGATGGTGTATACATATCTTCATATTGACCCGATTTAACTGATTTCAAAAAAAGAATCAAAAAGAGTACTGCAATTACAATACTTACGCCTATCATTAAATAAATTACTATCATTCGATGGTTTATCAACCACAAATGTACTAAATTTGAACAAAAGCAAAACATGACATTTATCATGTTTTGCTTTTGTTTTTAACATTTCATTAACTTTATTAACAAACATTAAATCTATTTATCTATTTTCTAGATACTGTAATCAAATCTATTTTCGTTTATTCGTTATAAAGTTAGTCAAAAGGGTAACAAATACAACAACTGAAATGGAGCTCAATGGCATTAAAATTGCTGCAATTATTGGTGATAACTGACCCGTTACTGCAAAATATATCCCTATAATATTATATAAAAATGACAATACAAAACTTGCCTTAATTATTGTAATGGTTTGCTCGGTTAATTTCAAGAAATTAGGTAGTTTATCAAATTGAGTAGCATCTAAAATAGCATCACAAGCTGGTGAAAAAACATTGGTATTTTCTGAGATTGCAATTCCAAAATTACTTTGTGCTAAAGCACCAGCATCATTTAAACCATCTCCAATCATCAGCACACAATTTCCTTTAGCTTGTTTTTGCTTGATAAACTCTAATTTATTTTCAGGTTTTTGATTAAAAACAAATACTGTTCCTTTAGGTAGTACTTTTTCTAGGTATTCTTTTTCACCTTCGTTATCACCCGATAAAATAATTAAATTATACCTACTAGACAATGTTTTAAATACGGTATCCAATCCTTTTCTATATGAGTTTTTAAAAATATACCTCCCTCTAACTACGCCATTAATAGAAACATAGATTGCAGTCTCATTTATAGTAGATGTACTCGTATTTATAAAACTTGCTGAACCTAAAACATAATTAATTTTGTTTAATTCTCCTTGAATACCTTTACCCAAAATTTCTCTAAAATTAATTACAGGCACCTCTTTTGAATTCGGTAAAAACGCATATAACATCCTGTTTAGTGGATGATTTGATGAGCGAATTAAATTTCGAACACCCTGCTGTTCCTCTAAAGTTAGTTCACCTCCTATAAAATTAATAGAAGTATCCTTATTTGTAGTTATGGTTCCTGTTTTATCAAAAATAATAGTGTCAATTCTAGCAACTTGTTCTATTCCTTCAGCATTTTTCAAATAGAATTTTCTCTTGCCGAATACTCGCAATACATTCCCTAAGGCAAAAGGTGCCGAAAGTGCCAAGGCACATGGACAAGCAATAATCAAAACAGATGACACCACATGAAAAACAAGGTTTTCATCTCTAAAGAACCAAAATAACCCTGCAAATAGAGCAATGACTAATATAATATAGGTAAAGTATTTACTTAAGGTGTCTACTAGGTTTTTTATTCCGAAATTACTATCTTTCGAAAAAGCATCATTAGACCATAATTGTGTCAAATAACTTTGTTGAACAGATTGTAGCACATCCATTTCAATAGCCCCAGAAAGTTGTTTTCCTCCAGCAAAAAGTTTGTCTCCTGATTTTTTTAAAACAGGAACTGATTCTCCTGTAACAAAACTATAATCTATATTGGCGTTACCATTGATTAAAATTCCATCTACAGGAATCAATTCCTCATTTCGTATCAATAATCGATCACCTTTTTTAACTTTAAACACTTCAATATTCTCTTCTTTACCTTCTTCCCTATTAATTTTGGTGACGGCAATAGGAAAATAAGATTTATAATCACGTTCAAAAGATAAATAACTGTAAGTTCTTTGTTGAAAAACCCGTCCTAATAATAAAAAGAAAACCAAACCAGTTAGACTGTCAAAAAAACCTTGCCCTAGATCAAAAAAAATCTCAATCGAGCTACGGATAAACAGAACAGATATTCCCAATACAATTGGCACATCTATATTTAGTATTTTATGCTTTAATCCTTTATATGCAGAAATAAAATAATCTTTAGCTGAATAAACAACTACAGGAACAGAAAAAGCAAACATTAAAAAGCGAAATAAATGTTTGTACTTATCTAGCCAAAATCCGTCATCTTGAAAATATTCAGGAAATGAAAGTAACATTACATTCCCAAAAGCAAATCCAGCAATAGCAATTTGATAAATTAGGGTCTTATTAGATTTATGTTTACCCCTTTCTGTATCTTCTAGACTGATATAAGGTTCATAACCAATAGAAGTAATCAATTCGACAACACTTTTAAGTGCTATTTTCTCATTTTTGAAGGTTATTCGAATCTCCTTTTTCGGAAAATTAACAGATGAAGCAACAATACCACTATGTAGTTTTGATAAATTTTCCAATACCCAAATACACGAACTACAGTGCATATTTGGTACATAAAAGGAAACTACCGAAGTTTCTTTATCATTAAATTCGAGTAATTTTTCAGCAATATCAAGGTTATTTAAATAATTGAATTTTCCTTTTATTTCTTTAGGAATAGAACCTGGACTTTGTTCAAAATCGTAATAGCATCCTAATTCATTTTGATTTAGAATTTCATAAACTGTTTTACAACCATTACAACAAAAACATTTATCTTCAATCTGATATTGCTTGTCTAGGCAATCTAAACCACAATGATAACAGGTTTCTTTTGACATATTTTATTTCTCCAAAAAACGCTATTAATAAATTAATTTTTTATGATAATTATCATAAATTTTGTATCTTTGGGATACTAAAATAATCCTGTAACATGAGTAATTGTGAACTCTGCATATTACGTGAACTGAATAGTATAAAATCTTTATCCAAAGAAGAGATTCTTAATTTTTCTAATCACAAAGATACTATTGATTTTAAGAAAGGAGATGTTTTATTTTCAGAAGGTAATATTTTAAATGGTGTTTACTGTATTAAAGAAGGGATTTGCAAAATGTCTAGACTTAGTGAAAATGGCAAAGAGCAGATTGTGAAATTTATTAAAAAAGGTGATATGCTTGGCTATCGCTCAGTTTTAAGTGAGGAACCTGTTACGTTAACCGCTACCGTTCTTAAAGATTTAAAAACCTGTTACATTTCAAAAAACACTGTTCTTGAGGCAATGAAAACAAACCCCAAATTCTCTATGGAAATGACAAAAACAGTTTGTCATGATTTACGTGATGCCAATATGATTATTACTAATATGGCTCAAAAACATGTAAAAGAAAGATTGGCAGATACACTTATTTTTCTGAAAGACACTTTTGGTATTGATGCTGAAGGATATTTAGACATTATATTGACTAGAGAAGAGTTGTCTAGCGTTATTGGTACTGCAACCGAGTCTGCAATCCGCTTACTTTCTGAATTTAAGAAAAAAGGACTGATAGAATTAAGAGGTAAAAAAATTAAAATTATTGATTCACCTCTATTGCATAATATCTCTCAAGGATTTTAGCCTCACTCAAAAATTTACCACAATCAAGGAAAGGTAAAGCTTAGATGTTTTATTTCACAACTAAAAATTTCTATTACCCATGAATACTAACGTATCTTTCTATAATCTCATCTACATTATTAATTGTCTTTTTTGCCCAATCTAATCGTTTTTCATCTTTTTCTTGATTGGATAATTGCCAATTCACGCCTGACTTTTTTAACCTTGTAGTCAAATCTTGTAAAATGATAGCTACAGCTACTGATATATTCAAACTTTCTGTAAAACCAACCATGGGTATTTTTAAATAACCATCTGCTTGATTTATAATATAATCTGAAACCCCTTCTTTTTCTACACCAAATACCAAAGCTGACTTTTTTGTAATATCAAAATCTTGTAGCATACACGACTCATTATGTGGTGTAGTTGCAATAATCTGATAGCCTTTAGCACGCAAGGTATTGATACAGTCTTTGGTGTTATATTCTTCTTGATTGTATTCGTAAAAATCTATCCATTTTTGAGCACCTTTTGCTACTTGATTTGACACATAACTATTGTATTTATTTTCAATAATATGAAGGTCTTGTATACCAAAAATATCACAATTTCTAACCACCGCACTGGTATTGTGCTTTTGATAAATATCTTCTAAAACTACAGTCAAATGGCGAGTTCTTTGTTCCAAAATTTTTTCAAAAGTAGCTTTTCTATTCTCAGTTAAAAAGGACTGTAAATAGTTGAGCAACTCCATATTCGTATTTGTCATTTTTTTGTTTTAAAAATATCAACTAAATTAGTGTAAATTTTAAAACCCTTATCGAGAGATTTAGTAAAATATAAATATCTTAATAAATTAACTATATGAAAAATATTGTTGTGCTTACTGGTGCAGGAATGAGTGCCGAAAGTGGCATCAATACATTTAGAGATGCAGGCGGACTTTGGGAAGGGCATGATATTATGGAAGTAGCATCACCTGGAGGCTTTGCTAATAACCCTGAATTGGTCTTAGACTTTTACAATCAACGCAGAAGACAATTATTAGACGTACAACCTAATGCTGCTCATATTGCTTTAGCTAATTTAGAACATAAATTTAATATTACCATTATTACTCAAAATGTAGACGACTTACATGAAAGAGCCGGAAGCTCTAAAATCATCCATTTACATGGAGAATTATTAAAAGCAAGAAGTACCTTAGATTCTAATCTAGTTTATAAAAGGATGGAAGACATATCTCTTGGTGATAACTGTGAAAAAGGAAGCCAATTACGACCTCATATTGTATGGTTTGGTGAAGATGTACCTTTACTAGAAAAAGCTGTAAAAATAACAAGTACTGCTGATATTTTAGTTATTATTGGAACATCAATGCAAGTTTACCCAGCAGCAAGTTTGGTCAACTATGTAAAGGTAAGCTCTCCCCTGTTTTTTATTGACCCAAAACCATCTATACTTCAACACGATTTTAACAATTTAACTATCATTCCAGAAAAAGCAACTACTGGAGTTCAGTTATTAATTGACAACTATTTACATGGATAAAGCACTATTTATTGAAACACTTAATAAAGGAACAACTAAATTAGAGCTTAGAAAGCTATTGATAAATTCTTGTTTAAAAAACCCTTCTTACCTAACTATTTTATTAGAAAACGCACAACAAGTCGATGATAAAAACTCCACTTTCTCTACTCGAATTTTAGAACTTACGTGCAAAAAAAAAATAGCTATTATTATTCCGCATTTAAATGAATTTTGTGAAATGCTAAAGCTTTTAAAACAAGCAGCAAGTATTAGGGCATGTGCAAAAATTTGCGAATTACTAATGCTTGAATATTTCTCAAATAAAAACATCTATTTTAAAAATATGATTTCTAATCTTCATGAAGAAAAAATTATTGCATCTGGTTTTGATTGGATGATAGACAATCAACCAACTGCAATACAGGCTTATACTATGCGTACCTTATATTTATTGGGTACAAAAACAAAACATGATTGGGTCCATCCTGAATTGGCATTAATAATAGAAAAGAACATTCCCTCTGGTAGCATAGGCTTGGTGAATAGAGGTAGAAAAGTGATTAAGGCAATACAGACTGAAACTGCCCTAAAGCTTTAAATCATATAGAATTCTGCTAAAATTTTATGGCAAGAGCGTGAATTAGATTTAATTATTCTTAAAACCTACTGCAAACTTTTAATCCAATCAATTAACTTTTGATTTTGAGCATCTGATAATTTAGCCTCAGAGTGCATAGGTAAATACGTTTTCAAAGGCATCTCTCTTTCTTCTAACATCTCAATCATTTCATCTAATTTTTTCTCCTTCCGTTTTTGAGAGAATGTATTCCACTCAGAAAAATTTAGTTCTTCTTTTCCTTCATCAACATGGTGAGCAACCATCCAAGAAATTGGTGCTACCTCAGCATACCAAGGGTATTCTGTATTGTTAGAATGACAATCATAACATGAGGTTTTAAACATAGTACTCACAGATTCATTTGCATTTGTAATTTTTAAAAAATCTGCTGCTGAAACCTCTGTAGAAATATTTTTGCTAGGTCTATAAAATTGTATCAAAATAAATAATAGCACTACTAATTTAACTATTTTCTTTACCATTTGTATAAAATTTAATTATTAAAAAATTTCTAGTTGATTAATTTCATTAGACTATTGTATAGCCTTCCGTCAGCAATTACACTCCCTTTTTGGATAAGATCAAATAGTTCTTCATTCCTATCCTTATCATATTTTTTTTTGCCTTTAAAAAAAGTAATAGACTTATCCTGTGTATTGTCAATAAACCATTTATAATCTTTATCATTAAAGAAGCTAAATTTTGGTTTATTAATTTGAACTACTATTCTATAAATTTCTGAGGCTTCACATTTAAATAAATTAATATTTTGCTCAGAAAAATGTTCTAAATATTTTGTTTTATTCAATACATCATCCCAAACCACATCACTAAACAGGTTTAATTCTTGGTCTGCAACTTCAGGCTTGTTTTTTTTTATAGCATTCCATTCTTCAACATCGACTTGTTGTAAAGCTAGAAACTTTGCAAATTCTTCATGAAGGGCTTCAAATTGTTCTTTTGATAATTGTTTGTACTTCATCTGCTTAATATTATTGGTCGAATGGAACTTACAAAACAAAAAAATAGTAGTTCTTCTATTGCAATACTAAATTTTTATTTGGCTAGTTTCATTTCCAAAAATAAAAAAACCCTGCCAATTAACAGGGTTTTAGTAATAATTTATTCTTAAAATTTTAGAAAATATATCTTAATCCGAATTGCATTTGCCATCTAGACAACAAACTAGAATCATAACCAAATGTTTCTTTTAATTCTGGATTAAAAGTATAAACAGGATTATAAGTAGTAATATTATTTGCATTAGTTGAAGAAATAACATTAACTCCAACTGGCTGAACATTATTAGGTTGTTGTACTAATCCCCAATTTGAACTAATTAAATTACCCGCATTTAATAAATCAATGCTAAATTGAATTGCATTATTATCAGAAACTTTAACTTCTTGTATCAATTTCACATCCCATTTCCCTCTCCAAGGAGAAATAGCTGCATAACGCTCAGCATACTGACCTCTTATTCCGCTTAAATAATCGTCTTGTTGAATATATGCTTCAAAAGCAGCTGCTTGACCAGCTCCTGTAAAAGTCATTTGATTAATTTCACTAGACGTTGGTACATATAATAAATCGTTTAGCGGAGAGCCATCTCCATTAATGTCACCACCATAGGTATAATTAAAACGGTTACCCTTTGCATATTCAAAAAAAGTTGATAAAGAAGTACTCCATTTATCATTTCCATAAGTGAATTTTTTACTAATAACACCAATAATTCTATGTTGATCTCCATATTTAGAAAAACCTAGATTATCATTATTAGCATTTCCTACAACTGGATTTCCTACAAAAGCATCTCCTGTTATTTCTGCTTCAATAGAGTTTACATCTTTCGCATCTAAATAATTATATGCAAGCATTGTGTATAATCCATTTTTAAATGATTTTTGAACTTTTAAAGAAGCATTCCATATTCTACCTTTATCTGAGTTAGTAAACACAAAAGGTCCTGCTCCTAAACCAAATCCGCTATTAAGAGAGTTTTCTGGAGTATATATTGATCTATTATCAACACCAGATAACCTTTCTGTAGGCTTAGTTAAGCCCCAATGCTGTACATGTGCCCCGTTTAAATCTTTAGTATAAGATACATCTGCAGTTAAGATTATTCCATTTTTTAATTTTTTATCTGCTCCAATATTTGTTCTCCAAACTTGTGGGAATTTATAATCAGGGTCAACAGCTTGTAAGAAATAAACATTTGGTGATGAAATCTGATTCCCTAACCAGACAAAAGGGAAACGACCTGTAAAGTAACCTGTACCACCACGAAGTTGGAAGGTGTCATCACCTTTAATATCCCAATTAAAACCTAATCTAGGCGAAACAATCCAATCATTATTTGGTAGTTGAGTATTGTCAATAAATACTGTTTCTTCTAGCCCTGTGTTAGGATCTACATGATTAGGATTCACATAAGGTTGACCAGCAATAACAAAACTGTTATCAATTACATTTTGTGCTTTTTCAGCAGAATCAAAAAATAAAGGCTTGTCAACACGCACTCCATACGTCAATTTAAACTTATCTGAAGCACTCCATTCATCCTGTAAATAAAAAGCCATTTGTCCCACATTAGTTTCTGCTAAAGCCCAAGAATCATCTGCATTTTTACTATCAAAAACACTTTGTGCATTTACCATAGCATCTGCTAACATTCCACTAGAAATAGCTGTATTAAAAGCGTTCATATCAGGGAAATCACCAAAAAATGCACCTACATACCCCCCATTAGGATACTCCGTATAAGTACCTGGTCCGAAACCATAACCATAGGTTCCTAAGTTAAATGAATTGTCAAATTGAAATTTCTCAAAAGAAAAACCAATAGTATAGGTGTGATTTCCTTTAGAATAATTTAAATTATTAGAAAATTGAAATACTTTTTGATCTAATTTATTATGAATAGAAAAAGGTTCATGTCCTACAACAATATAATTTCCTCCTGCACCATCTTGTATTCTAAAAGCTGGCATTGGCACTGATTTTGAGTTTCTAAAATCATTAAAATGTGTATAACCAATTTGAAGCTTATTTGAGACTTCATCAGACAATGTTGAGTTCAATTCAACTTGAATTGATTTCAATTCATTATTAATTTCATAACCAGAATTTTCAAACTGTAACATTGCTGCATTTGGACCTCTAAACCCTAACGCTGTTGGATGTGCAGGTTTATCTTTTGAGGCATTTAAGAAGTTATAAATAACAGCCAAACGATTATTATCATTTATATTCCAATCTAATTTAAAAATTCCTTTTGTAGAGTTTGATTCATGAATAAACCCCTCAAAAGCACCTGTATTATAACCTATTGAAGCTAAGCCATCTTTTACAGTATTTAAATCTGACAATAAAACTCTAGATTCATTAATAGCACCTGTACCTCTATTTGGTAACCAGTTTTGACCTAAATCTTCTCTTTCATCTTTTTCAAAATTCACAAAAAAGAATAATTTGTTTTTTACAATTGGTCCGCCAACACTAAATCCTGATTGTATTTGTGCAAGTTTAGGTACAGCAATATCATCTCCCTTTACTTTACTACCTGTCAAATCTTGATTTCTATAATACCCATAAACAGTACCATGAAAAGTATTTGTACCGCTTTTAGTTACTGCATTTACAGAAGCTCCTGTAAATCCTGATTGTGTCACATCATAAGGAGCAGAAGACACTTGAATTTGATCAATTGCATCTAATGATATAGGTTGAGCTCCTGTTTGTCCTCCAGGTGTAGCCGCATCTAATCCGAAAGGATTATTAAAAATAGCACCATCTAATGAAAAATTATTAAATTGGT
>JAMONB010000077.1 GCA_027066745.1 Flavobacteriaceae bacterium | reverse complement strand
AGCAGACACAATACCTCCTGCATAACCTCCACCTTCACCACAGGGTATTAATCCTTTGATTTCTGGATGCTCTAAATTTTCTTTTCTTGGAATTTTTACAGGTGACGATGTTCTAGATTCTACACCAACAATATTGGCTTCTTCGGTATAATAGCCCCTCATTTTTTGTCCGAAAGCTTTAAAGCCTGTTCTAAGCCTACCTCCAATTATTTTTGGCAATAATGAATGTAGTGGAGCTGATTTTAAGCCAGGCTGATAGGACGATGGGTTTAAACTATCAGACATTCGCCCCTCTACAAAGTCAGTCAACCGTTGAGCAGGAGCTGTCTGGCTTCTTCCACCAGCAGTAAAAGCCAACCGTTCTAAATCTTTTTGATATTCCAATCCTTTTAAAACTCCGAAGTGATTGTATTTAGGAATGTCTTTCTCGACATTAATTTCAACTACAATTCCAGAATTGGCATATAGACTGTTTCTTTTTGAAGGAGACATACCGTTTACAACAACTTCTCCGTTTGCAGTAGCCGCAGGCACAATAAATCCACCTGGACACATACAGAAAGAATAGACCCCTCTGTCATTGACTTGATGCACTAAGCTATAGGCAGCGGCAGGTAGTAATTCGTCTCGTTGTCCATGACAATGGTATTGAATACTATCAATAATATGTTGAGGGTGTTCAATACGAACACCCATCGCAAATGATTTTGCCTGTAGTGCAATGTTTTTTTGATGTAATAAATAATAGATATCTCTTGCAGAATGTCCAGTTGCTAGAATAACCGTATTTACTGTCATCTCAATATCATTTTGTAGCTGTAAGGCTTGTACTTTATTATCCTTTATAATAAAATCAATAACTCTACTTTCAAAATGGATTTCTCCGCCATATTTTAAAATAGTTTCTCTAATACTCTCTATAATTTTTGGAAGTTTATTTGTCCCAATATGTGGATGAGCATCTATTAAAATTTGTTCAGAAGCACCATGAAAAACAAAATTTTCAAAAACTCTTTTAACATCACCACGCTTTAAGCTTCGTGTATACAATTTACCATCAGAATAGGTACCGGCACCACCTTCGCCAAAGCAATAGTTAGAATCTTCATTTACAATATGATCTTGATTTATAGCTTTCAAATCTCTACGCCTTTCTTGTACTTTTTTTCCTCTTTCTAAAACTATAGGCTTGTAACCTAACTCTATACAGCGTAAAGCAGCAAACATACCTGCTGGTCCAAAGCCTATAATATGAATCTCTTTAGCAGAGGATACATCTTTATATTCAAAAGAACACGTTGACGTATCCATAATTTCTTCATTTATAAATACAGCAATTTTATAATTGAAAATGATATTCTTTTTTCTAGCGTCAATAGATTTTCGTAACACTTTAATTCCGTTGATAGCATGTTCTTCAACTCTTAAAATGTGGGCAGCCTTTTTTAAGAGACTATTTTTTTGCCTTTCTTCTTTAAGTGTAATCCGAATTTGAATTTCTTTAATCATTAGGGCAAATTTACTTAAAAATCATTGATAAAATCAATCTATAGGATAAATAAACATAAATTAAAGGCCTTATTTTTAGGTGTGTAAATTACATTGGTTTTTGGAGTGATTTTGAATATTTAATGAAGGTGTTTTTATTGAAATACTATTTTTTATGTTATACCAATTTAAAGTATTGAAAAATGTAATGGGATTTAAAAACACAATGAAACAAGACTTTTGGTAGCTTAAGAATAGTACCGCTACGGTTAGATTTCAAAAAAGGTTGAGAAGAGATTTTATTGTAGTTTAGTACGAAAATAAAAGAAAATATTTTACCTTTACTAAGGCATCTTGTTAAAAAAGGACTAATGACCAAATGAGTAAATTTAATCGAAAAGAATTCCTCTAAGCTCTGTCACGCCTTCATGTAGCCATTTCGGCGGAAGAAGGTCTCGAGGTTTCCGATTCACCTCTCCTTGGGAGAGGTCGAAACTGCAAAAAGCAGTTTCGGGTGAGGTAAAATACCAAATTTCTATTTTTGACCTTAAGGTCAAAGCTTGTGCCCAGCTTGACTGGGTATAAAACTAGCTAACCTATGGCTTGCCTCGGGGGTAGTTGGTTTTAAGAAATTTTTTATTTGAAGTGAAAAGGCTAATATCTATTCTAATTTATAAAGATAAAAAAAATGAAAAAAATGGTTTTATATATAGCTCTTGTAGCATTAGTTATGTTTGGTGTTTTTTTTGTAGTAAAGGGATTAACTACTAAAAGAGATAAAGACATTAATAACTTTGATTACTCATTTCAGAATAAATCTATTTTAAAAGACATAGATTTTTCAGATGGCAATTATGCACTTTATATACGCCATAAAAAATTTGGTGAATTTATGGTGTTAGATGAGCAAGCACTAATAAAAAATAAAGATAAACTAGTTGTAGAAAAAAGTTTTATAAATTATCTGCCAGGTGAAGGTGATAGAAATTATGGAATTATGTTATTTAAAAACAATAATTTAGTTGTTAGTAAGACTGGAGGAGCATTTAATACGTTCAAAATAGGTGATTTAAATGATTATTATATACCTGTTAAAAAGAAAAGTTTTTTAGGTATTAAAGAAGAAGTACAAAAACAATTAGACACAATAAAAAATAATAAACGGACATTTTTAACTCATAAATCAAACTTTGTTGATGACAATAGAGCATTTAGTTTTAGAGTCTATTTTCCAAGTATGGCAGTACCAGTAACCAGAAAAAAAGATGGTAATGGTGTAAAACAACTACAAACTGTAAACGGAATTGATTATAACACATGGGTAATGAAAGAGGAGTATACATTTGAAAAAAAATGGAGCAAATATTTAAAAAAATGCATACGTAAAAAAGCAGGTATAATTTCTAATTTTGAACTTAATGTTTATGCCAATTCTCTGTCTGATATTTACCTAGAAAACAACAGTAATAATTTAAAATCTAAAGAAGGAAGAATTTTATACATAAATGATTATATGTATTATATGTTTACAGCTGTTATAAATGGAAACAAAAGTAATTCAGAAAAATTATTGGTATTAGATTATTCTGATTGCCTTAGCGAAGAAGATCGAAATCGCCCTCAACTTATTTCTAAAGTAAAAAGACTAATAAAACAAAGCAATGATCCTAATATTGATGTGGATAGAGGAGAGGTTAAACTTTTTGAATATAAAGATGAAGTATCTAAAGACAGAGAGGTTTATCATCAAGAGTATCAAATAGATTGGTTAAAAATTGAAACCAAAGAACAATAAGTAACAATCATTAATTTGAGTTTAATGATAAACATAGGCTTACACGGAAGTTAAAAGGACATCTCTTTTTACCATATCCTTTTCTAATGCAATATGAATTTATTTTACCAAAACAATAAACGGATTAAAAATCTCTTGTTTTATATCGGTTTCTAAAGAGAATAAAAAAATAAAGAATAAAATATTTAGTAAGGATATAAACACTACTTTTGCACCCGAATTAATCGAGGCAAAAAACAAAAAAATGCAATCTATTAGAAACATCGCTATTATAGCACACGTCGATCATGGTAAAACTACTTTGGTTGATAAAATTATTGATCAAGCCAAAATTTTAGACGACCGTAAAGAACGAACAGATTTGTTATTAGATAGTAATGACCTAGAACGTGAAAGAGGTATTACCATTCTTTCTAAAAATGTATCTATAAACTATAAAGGTGTTAAGATTAATGTAATTGACACACCTGGTCACGCCGATTTTGGAGGTGAAGTAGAACGTGTATTAAAAATGGCTGATGGAGTACTTCTATTAGTTGATGCATTTGAAGGACCAATGCCACAAACTAGATTCGTATTAGGTAAAGCATTAGAGCTAGGTTTAATGCCAATTGTAGTTGTCAATAAGGTTGATAAAGAAAACTGTACTCCAGATATTGTACACGAAAAAGTATTTGACCTAATGTTTGCTTTAGATGCAACTGAAGAACAATTAGATTTTCAAACCATTTATGGTTCTGCAAAAAATGGATGGATGAGTACAGATTGGCAGAAACCAACAAATGATATCATTCCTTTATTAGATTATATAATTGAACATATACCAGAAGCTCCTTATAGAGAAGGAACTCCACAGATGCAAATTACATCATTAGATTTTTCGAAATTTACGGGTCGTATTGCAATTGGACGTTTATTTAGAGGAGACTTAGAAGAAAATAAAGACTATATGCTTTGTAAAGCTGATGGTTCTACTAAAAAGGTTAGAATTAAAGAGTTACACGTTTTTGAAGGAATGGGTAAGGCAAAAGTAAGCAAGGTAAGAAGTGGAGATATATGTGCTATTACAGGTATTGAAGGCTTTGAAATTGGAGATACCATTTCAGATTTAGAAACACCAGAAGCATTGCCAAGAATAGCCATAGACCAACCAACAATGAGTATGTTGTTTACTATTAATAATTCTCCTTTCTTTGGTAAAGAAGGGAAATATGTAACCTCTCGTCATTTACGTGATCGTTTGTTTAAAGAAATGGAAAAAAACTTAGCTTTACGAGTTGATACAACTGATTCTGAAGATAAGTTTAATGTCTTTGGAAGAGGAGTGTTGCATTTATCAGTATTGATAGAAACCATGAGGCGAGAAGGATATGAATTACAGGTGGGTAGACCACAGGTGATTATCAAAGATATTGATGGCGTAAAAAGTGAGCCTTTTGAAACTTTAGTAATTGATGTGCCAGAAGATGTTGCCTCTAAAGCGATTAACCTTGTTTCTTTACGTAAAGGAGATTTATTAGTGATGGAGCCTAAAGGAGATTTACAACATTTAGAATTTAACATCCCTTCAAGAGGGTTGATAGGTTTAAGAAATAAAATATTAACAGCAACTGCGGGTAGTGCAATAGTAAATCATAGATTTAGTGAATATTTACCCTATAAAGGTGATTTTTCTGATGATGTAAAAGGAGCAATTATTTCTTCTGCTGCTGGTAAAGCGACAGCTTATGCTATTGATCGTTTACAGGATAGAGGGCGTTTCTTTATTGATCCTAACGATGAAATTTATATTGGTCAAGTTGTAGGAGAAAATAGCAAGAGTGACGATATGGGGGTAAACTTGATTAAAGGTAAACAATTAACTAATATGCGTAAATCTGGTACAGATGAAGCTCAGAAAATATTTCCGAAAGTAGATTTTTCTTTAGAAGAATGTATGGAGTATATTAAAGATGATGAGTATTTAGAAGTTACACCATTGAATTTAAGAATGCGTAAAATTACTTTTAGACCATAAACTTAATTTTACCTCTCCTTTTTGGAGAAAGATCAAAACTATCAAAGAAAGTTTTGAGCGAAGATTTTAAACCTCAAAGTATTCGGAAACGATATTTTGAGGTTTTTATTTGGAATAATCTTATCTTTGAGCTCTAATTATGTATTAGTAAAGTGTAATGAGGCATGAAAGTATAGTGAAATTTACTTTTTTAGTAGTTTAAGTGTACCATTATTAGTAAGTAGCAAATCATTTGTTTTGCAGTAATTTCATGACGAAATAGGCTTTCTTATACATAAAAGTGAGTTAAATATATAAAAAACAAAAACAATGAATCATACAGTAATAAACATTAAAGACAGTTTAGAATTTGCAAACGAAAGACAAATAAAACCTATTTTTAAAAATGACAATTGTAAAATTATACAATTAGCTTTTAAGAAAGGACAAGGGTTACCTGAACATACAACACCAGTTGATGCACTTTTACAAGTTATAGAAGGAGAATGTGAATTGACTATGGGAGGAGAAACATTTGTATTAAAAGTAAATGATGCTATAGTTTTGCCAAAAGGAGAAGTCCATGAGGTTTGGGCAAGAACTTCTGATGTAAGAATGCTTTTGACTAGATAATTAATATCACAACAATTTACGGGAAATCAAACTCATTTTACTACAAATTATTTTGTAGATAAATTTTTAGTGTTTTTTAGAAAAATTGTGAATTCTTAATAAATAACAAATCTACCAATTTTACTAGGCTTAATAAAATTTTGTTAAATCGGAATTCCATTGAGTTTTATTAGAAATTAGATGTAAATTGCAGACTTAAAATAAATTTTAAAAAATGAAATTGAAGAATAGCTTAATTACCTTTATAGTATTATTAGTTATTTTCTCTTGTAAAAAAGATGATGATAATACGGTGCCACATGATCCTGTAGCTCAAGCAAAAACTGATGATGAAAAATTAGTAACTTACTTGCAAACACATTATTATAAGCCAGCTGCCCAAAACGAACATTTTGGTGTAGTTGATACTATTATGAATGGCGAAACTCCATTAATGGATGAGGTTAAAACTCAAGAAGTTACACAAAACGATATTCAATATAAACTATATTATTATATGCATGAAAAAGGTGTTGGTAAAAGTCCTACACGTTTTGATTCTGTATTTGTAAAGTACAAAGGTTTTACTCTAGATAGTGTTAAGTTTGATGAAAGATCTTCAAATACTTGGTTGCATTTTGCTGGCGGCTATGATTTTCAAAATAGAGCAGCGAATTCAGGAGTAATTCAAGGGTGGAAATCTGGTTTTCCTAATTTTGCAAGTGGTACAAATGTTTCTCAACCTGGAGAGCCAATTACTTTTGAGAATACTGGTATAGGTGTTTTATTTATGCCCTCTGGTTTGGCTTATGGGAATACAGGAAGTTATAGTATTTCTCCAAATGAGCCTTTATTATTTCATGTAGAATTAAGTTTAGTAGAAGTAGCTGATTATGATAATGACTCTATATTAAATAAAGAAGAAGACCTTGATGATGATGGTGAAGTGGTTGATGAAGACACTGATAAAGACGGAATACCAAATTTTGCTGATACAGATGATGATAATGATGGCGTATTAACAAAAGATGAAGTAGAACATAAAGAATACATTATAGATTTAGGAGAGCAAGAACCAGATTTAGAAGAAAATGAGTTTGAAGTAAATAGAACAGAGCAGAATGGAATTATAACCATAAGTACTACAATAATTACTGACACTAATAGTGATGGTACACCAGACTATTTAGATTCAGACACAAAATAAATCTACAGTAAGGTTAGCTTGTAGTATTCAGTTTAAAATTATAATAAAAAAAACCTCAATTTACGTAGTGTAAATTGAGGTTTTTTTCAATATTCAGCATCTAACTAACGTCTTCTTCGACTTTTTCCGCTGTCATTAAATTTATAAGAAAGTCCAAAAATAATTTGATTTGGTCTATTGTCTACATTAATAGTTGTATTGGCAAATTCACCATCTACATCATTTGAAAAACCTTTTTCCCAACGAACATCTACACCTAATTTACCAAAATCAAGTCCAGCACCAATTTGCAGTCCAGCCGTAAAATCTTTCTTTTTAATATTAGTAAATTCATTTTGGCTAAAATCAGATTTTGTAATGTATTGAAATGAAGGGCCAGCAAATACATGTAATGGTCCCATAATTTTAGCTCCAATTAAAATAGGAATATCAATTTTTTTAGTTTTAAAATCGGTATTGACATTTTGCCCAGAATTACTGTAAGTATTGTTCAATTGTGTATAGACCAATTCAGGTCTTACATACAATCCTAATACATCAATTTTTGCCCATAGTCCAAGATGGAATCCTGCTTTGCTATCAGCACCAGAAATTAAATTATTAAAATTATTGTCAACACCAGAAGAGACTTCAGACAAATCGCCACCAAAATTGTAATTTATTCCAGCTTTTGCTCCAAAATCAATATTCTGTGCAACTAATAAAGAGGTAGTTAAGGTAAGGGTTAGTACGATTAATACTAATTTTCTCATAATAGATAGTTTTAAAGGGAAGAATATCCCAAAGTTTAATTAAGTATCAAACGCAAAAGTTATGCCAATATTTTTTTTAAGATGTTAATTTATCCTAAAAAAAAGGATAGATTATTTTCTTTTTATTACTTTCTCAACGGCATTGACAATAGCACTACTATTTAATCCGTATTTTTCCATAAGTTGAGCTGGTGTTCCAGACTCACCAAAAGTGTCGTTAGTTGCAATAAATTCTTGAGGTGTAGGGTGTAATTGAGATAAAACACGAGCAACGCTTTCACCAAGTCCACCTAAATAATTATGTTCTTCCGCAGTAACGATACAACCTGTTTTTTTAACAGATTCTAAGATGGCTTTATCATCTAAAGGTTTTATAGTATGTATATTTATAACTTCAGCAGTAATTCCTTTAGCTTCTAGTACTTCTGAGGCTTGTAATGCTTCCCAAACTAAATGCCCTGTGGCAACTATGGTCACATCATTACCTTCAGTAAGTTGTACTGCTTTACCTATTTCAAATTTTTGGTCTGACTCTGTAAATATAGGCACTGCTGGTCTGCCAAAACGTAAATAGACAGGCCCTACGTGGTCAGCAATAGCAATTGTAGCAGCTTTAGTTTGATTATAATCACAGGTGTTAATTACGGTCATGCCTGGTAACATTTTCATTAAGCCAATATCTTCTAATATTTGATGTGTTGCACCATCTTCACCTAGAGTTAAACCTGCATGAGAAGCACATATTTTTACATTTTTATTAGAATAGGCTATAGATTGTCTAATTTGATCGTAAACCCTACCTGTTGAGAAATTAGCAAATGTTCCTGTAAAGGGTATTTTACCACCAATAGTCAAGCCAGCAGCTATACACATCATATTTGCTTCTGCAATACCAATTTGAAAGAAACGATCTGGATTTTCATCAATAAATTCATTCATTTTTAATGAACCAATTAAATCGGCACATAAAGCGACAACATTTGGGTTGGTTCTACCTAATTCTGCCAAACCAGCTCCAAAACCAGAACGTGTATCTTTTTTTTCTGTATAGGTGTATTTTTTCATGTGTTGTGTCTATTGATTTATGCTATTTTTATCAAGTTTAAGCAAAAATACCAATTGTAGTGTTTTTCAGATTATAATTTCATCATTTCTTTATAGAACTTATGAACAGGAAAGCCCATAACGGTGTAAAAGCTTCCTTCAATTTTTTTAACTCCAATATAGCCTATCCACTCTTGTATGCCATAAGCACCGGCTTTATCAAACGGCTTGTGATTTTTGATATAGAAATCAATTTCTTCACTAGTTAATTTTTTAAAATAAACTGTGGTGGTGTCATTTATTATTTTTGTTTTATGTAACGTTCTAATGCAGACAGAAGTAATTACTTCATGTTGATTATTTGATAATAATTGCAATATTCTTTTAGCATCATCCATATCTTTTGGTTTACCTAAAATTTTACCTGAAGCTCTTACAATAGTATCTGCCGTAATTAGAATTTCATTAGCCTTTAATTTTTTAGGATATGCATCAGCTTTAAGTTTAGCTAGAAAACCAGTAATTTCATTACCGTGTAAATATTTAGGATAATTTTCTTCTATATCAATAGACACAATAGTAAAAGGTAAACCTAAATCTTTTAAAAATTGTTGTCGTCTAGGTGATTTAGAAGCTAATAGTAATTGGTGGTTTTTTAATTTATCGGTCAGCATAATATATTGTTAATGAAATAAATACTATAGATAGCATACCTAATAGCATGATTATTTTTAAAAGCTTACTAGCCAAAATATAATCTTCTTTAGATTTTGCATATAAAATTTTTGTCATAAAATAGAGTAGAGGAAATAAGACTACAATAAGCATATAGGCCAAGACAAAAGGAACGTTAGAAAAACTATTGAAACTATAAAAAGTGATTAATATGAGTGGAACAAAGCTAAATATAAATATAGCTGTATTCATATTTTTTCTTCCAAAAATAATTGGTAAAGTTTTCATTTTCATTTTTTTATCTCCATTTACATCTTCAATATCTTTAACCATTTCTCGTAATAACATTAGTATAAATGCAAATGCAGCATAATCAATCAATACTCTAAAGGCATAATATTGATCAATGCTATTCTCTTTAGTAATGCTAGGGATAATATCAAAGACACCAACGATAAGAATACTTAATGAGACTAGCGAAGAAACCAGTAAATTACCTATAAGAGGTCTTTTTTTTAAGTCAGAGTTATAGACTTTTAATAGCATTATTGTAATAACAAATATTGCTACAAATGGTAAATTATTAATAATAAAGGCCAAATATAGACCACTAAGTAAACCTATACTATTGAATATATTATATAAAAAATGAGCTTTACTTTTAGAGATTTTTTTATGGATTAAAACTTTGTTTGGCTTATTGATAATATCGGCTTCTATATCATAAATATCATTCATAATGTAGCCCGCAGCAGCTATAATAAGTGTTGTAAATACTAAAATAGAGAAATTAAAATTTGAAAGTGTTGTTTCGACTGAAAAAGCTGGAAAATATACATACCTAAATAATAGTTGAATTAAAGCAAGCATTACTAAATTCTTCCATCTGATGAGTTGTAAAAATGAACTCAAGGTCATTTGAAATCTTTTTTAATTCTATCTAAGCTCCGTTTATTGTCTCTATCTTTTATAGCCTCTCTTTTGTCGTACAGTTTTTTACCTTTACAAAGAGCAATTTGAAGTTTTGCCCAACCTTTATCAGTTAAGAATAATTTTAGTGGAATTATGGTTAAACCTACATTTTGCACTTCCTTTTGCAGCTTTTTTAATTCTCTTTTATTGAGTAATAGTCGACGTTCACTTTTAGGCTTATGGTTGTAAATATTACCATTGATATATTCTTCAATAAACATATTGATGACAAAAAGTTCACCTTTTTCATTGAACTCACAAAAGCTTTCAGTGATACGGGCTTTACTAGCTCTGATTGATTTTATTTCAGTACCTGTCAATTGTATTCCAGCGACATAAGTGTCTAAAATCTCATATTCAAAACGAGCCTTCTTATTTTTTATATTAATTTTTGGTTGCATTGTTGCAAAACTAGCTAAATTTTAGCTTTATAATGAATTTAGTGAGTATATGTTTTCATTAATATTTTTACACCCCTCAAGTCCCCTTAAGTGGACAATAGTAAATATTATAAAGTGTACTTTAAAATAATGTGAGAACACTCAAATTCTTTTATAGAAAAATTAATTGAAGTATTGTCTTCTTGAGGATTATCATGATAAGGATGTATTGTAATTTGATTTTTGTGCTTACTAAAGTATTATCTCATTTTTATCGTTATAGCCCTCTCTTGGCATCTCCCCTGCGGGGAGATGCCGAAGGCAGAGGGGCTTATTTGTTTCGAAACACTAATTCATCATTAAAAGCATCTAATAAAATATGACTTTCAGCTGTTATCATACCAGCTAAAATTTCTTTAGATAACTGATTCAACACTTCTTTTTGAATCACTCTTTTAATAGGTCTTGCACCAAATTGAGGATTATATCCTTTTTTCGATAAACTTTGAATGGCTTCATCAGTTACAGAGAATTGAATATCTTTTTCTTTCAACATTTTTGTAAGTGCAGTTAATTGTAAGCCTACAATTTTTGTAACTTCTTCTCTATTGAGTGGTGTAAACATAATTGTTTCATCAATTCTGTTTAAAAACTCTGGTCTGATAGATTTTTTCAATAAACTCAAGACTTCCTCTTTGGTTTTGTCTAAAACCTTAGCTCTATTTTTGTGATTTAAATCTTCTAAGTTTTCTTGAATAATATGAGCCCCCATATTTGAAGTCATAATAATAATAGCATTTTTAAAGTTAGCTACACGCCCTTTATTATCAGTCAACCTGCCTTCATCTAATACTTGCAATAGAATATTAAAAGTATCAGGATGAGCTTTTTCAATTTCATCTAATAAGATTACAGAGTAGGGTTTTCTACGAACAGCTTCAGTCAATTGTCCGCCCTCATCATAACCAACATATCCAGGAGGAGCACCAATCAATCTACTAACGGCATGTCTTTCTTGATATTCACTCATATCAATCCTTGTCATGGCACTTTCATCATCAAAGAGGTATGCTGCCAATGCTTTTGCCAATTCTGTTTTACCTACACCAGTAGTACCCAAGAATAAGAATGAACCTATTGGTTTTTTTTCGTCTTGTAAACCAGCTCTTGAACGTCTAACAGCATCTGAAACAGCAACAATGGCTTCATCTTGACCAACAACACGTTTGTGTAATTCATCTTCTAAATGCAATAGCTTTTCACGGTCACTTTGCAGCATTTTTTGTACAGGAATCCCTGTCCATTTTGCCACAACTTCAGCAATATCTTCACTAGTAACTTCTTCTTTTATTAAAGCAGTATCTTGGTTTTTTGCTAATTTTTCTTGTAATTTTTTTAATTTTTCTTCTTCTATTTGAATTTTACCATAACGTATTTCAGCCACCAATCCGTAATTACCTTCTCGTTCTGCTCTTTCTGCTTCTAATTTATACTTTTCAATATTCTCTTTTGCTTTTTGAACATTATCAACCACATCTTTCTCACTTTTCCATTTGGTAAAAATAGCATCACGATCCTCTTGTAGATTGGCAAGTTCTTTACGTAGGGTTTTTATTTTCTTTTCATCACCTTCACGTTTAATCGCTTCAATCTCAATTTCTAATTGCATTATTTTTCTATCCAAAACATCTAATTCTTCTGGTTTTGAATTGATTTCCATTCTAATTTTAGCAGCAGCCTCATCCATCAAATCAATAGCTTTGTCTGGTAAAAATCGATCAGAGATATAGCGTTGTGATAGTTCAACAGACGCAATAATTGCACTGTCTTTAATTTGAACTTTATGATGTGTTTCGTATTTTTCTTTTATCCCACGGAGGATAGAAATTGCACTTTCAGTATCAGGTTCATCAACAATTACCTTTTGAAAACGACGTTCTAAGGCTTTATCCTTTTCAAAGTATTTTTGATATTCATCTAGAGTTGTGGCACCTATAGCACGCAATTCACCACGAGCCAAAGCAGGTTTTAAAATATTAGCAGCATCCATAGCACCTTGCCCACCACCAGCACCCACTAAAGTGTGAATTTCATCAATAAAAAGAATGATTTCTCCGTTAGCAGAAGTAACTTCTTTAACTACTGATTTTAACCGCTCTTCAAATTCACCTTTAAATTTTGCTCCTGCAATTAAAGCACCCATGTCTAATGAGTATAAGGTTTTGTTTTGTAGATTTTCTGGTACATCTCCTTTAACAATACGATGAGCTAGACCTTCAGCTATTGCTGTTTTACCTGTACCAGGCTCACCGATTAATATCGGATTGTTCTTCGTTCTACGTGATAAAATTTGTAAAATTCTACGTATTTCTTCATCGCGACCAATAACAGGATCTAGCTTACCATCATTGGCTGCTTGATTTAAATTTTTAGCATATTTATTTAATGAATTATAGGTTTCTTCTGCACTTTGAGATGTAACTCTACTTCCTTTACGTAATTCGCTAATTGCAGTTTTTAAATCCTTTTCATTAATGCCATTATCTTTTAATAGTTGTGTAGTATCTCCTTTAGATTTTAGTATTGCTAATAACAAATGTTCAATAGATACATATTCATCTTTCATTTTTTTAGCAATGATGGCGGCATCGGTAAGCATTTTATTTGCAGTACGAGACAGCATAATATCTCCACCAGAAACTTTAGGAAAGCTTTGTAGTATATTATCTAAAGTTAATTTAAACACTTCTAAATTGACTCCTAGTTTATTTAAAATAAAAGGAGTAACGTTCTCATCAACTTCAAAAAGACCTTTTAAAACATGAGCATTTTCTATTTGTTGATGTTCTAAGCCTTGTGCAACTTGCTGTGCATGTTGTATGGCTTCTTGTGATTTTATTGTGAAATTATTAAAATTCATAGTTTTTGTTTTTATTTATAACAGTCAAAATGTATTCCATTGTAGAAAAGGAGTATTTATTATGTCAAAATGTCTGTAAAAGGCTGTAAATACTGACTTTTTTACAGGTTAATACTTTTGTAAGTTCAATTTTAAAATTAAAATAAGACTTATACCTCTCTCTTTTTATATAATTAGAGCTGAAATTCCCGTTAAACGGTATAATCTTGATTCTTGTAACGAAGCGGGTTTGTTTCTTACACATCGTTTCCTTGGATTGAGGTAGTTCACTAAATTAGTATATCTTTGAAAAAAAATATTATGGCACAGACACAAGATTTATTTATAGGCGTAGAAGAAAGTGAAAGAGCAATTTTTTATAAAAAAACATATACACATGTCGCATTGGCAATATTATTATTTGTTGTAGTTGAATACTTTTTACTACAGTCAGAAACTATAGTAAATTTTATGCTTTCGTTGACTCAAGGTTATTTGTGGCTATTGTTATTAGGCGGTTTTTGGTTGGCTACCAATTTTGCTGAAAATTTAGCCCATAAATTAGATAGAAATCAGCAATATATAGGTTTATTTGTTTATGTGGTTGCAGAGGCTATCATATTTGTACCTATACTTTATATTGCAATTAATTTTAGTTCACCAGATGTTTTACAGCAGGCAGGTATGGTAACATTATTTTTGTTTGTTGGTTTGAGTGCCGTAGCGTTATTATCAAAAACGGACTTTTCTTTTTTAAAATCGGCCATTACAATTGGTTTTTTTATCGCTTTAGGTTTAATTGTTGCAGGTTCACTATTTGGTTTTAATTTAGGATTATGGTTTTCTGTTGGAATGGTTGTTTTGGCTGCTGGTACAATTTTATATCAAACTTCAAAATTAAAATACGAATACCAAACAGATCAATATGTTGGAGCTGCAGTTGGTTTATTTGCATCGTTTATGATCTTATTCTGGTATATTTTACGAATTTTTATGTCTAGAGATTAATGCGTTTTTTTAATACAATTTTCGGTTCAAAATCTGATGATAATTCTTCCAATTTAAATTGGAATCAATTATCTGAACTGTCTCAACTTGATACTATTGTTGAGAATTCTGCGACTAGAACTCAGGTGATTTTTAAGCATAGTACTCGATGTGGTATTAGTAGAGCTGTTTTAAAACAGTTTGAAAAGAAAGTTATTGAAGATGCTGATTTGTATTATCTAGATTTATTGAGTTATAGAGCCATTTCTAATGAATTGGCTCAAAAATTTAATGTGATACATCAATCACCCCAATTGTTAGTCATTAAAGATGGAAAAGTAACTGCACATGACTCTCATTACGATTTATTGAGTGTCGAAATTAGTTGAGAGACACTTAACCAATTTAAACATATAACGCCGCATAAAACAGTTTCTTTTCACAATATTATCGTTAAAATAGTGTGCCGTAACTATGGCTATGCTAAAATATTTTGTCTCAATCTTGTAAAAAATAATAGCTTTTTTATGTTTAAAATATTATTTATACTGTTCAAGTAACTCTTCCATTCTTTCTTGCAATAATTCTTGGTCTTGAAGTTCTTCCCAAGTAAGCCCGAGCTTGTTAAATGCCCAAACCATATATATAATTAGCAAAACACTTAAAATAAGACCAATAATCCCCATTATTCTACCGGCTTTAATATTACCAGCATCTGAATAATTTTCAGGGGCTTCATTATAAACTTTCATTGAGTTATTACCAACAATTAAAGCGATGGCTCCAAAAATAATTCCAGGAACTCCATAGCAACAGCACCCTATGATAGATAGAATACCCATAACTAATACAAGGGTAGAATTTGGTAATTTTTGTTTTTCCATAATTTTTTAAGGTTTAGTAAATTTTAATTATAAAGTTAGTAATTATAATGATAAGGTTAAGAATGAATAATGAAAGTAAAATGATATGTCCATTTTTAAAGCTGAATTTTAAGTGCAAACCTAAAAAAGCAAACATTACTAATAGGGTGTAAATTGCTGGATACATATAAAAAGCTTCTACAAGTTCACCTTTTAAAATATGAATAATTGAGCGTTGCATACCACAACCCGTACACTCTAGACCCATTTTTTTCCATTGACAGGATAACATATTT